>CALLPU010000530.1 GCA_938016235.1 uncultured Granulosicoccus sp.
GCACATCCACGGCGTTTCCATCGTCCGGAAAAGACGGCGGCTGTTGGACTATCGGGTCGCCCAGCTGAACGTCAAATGGTACGGGCAGATTCAGGTCGTAGCGCTTGGCCTCACGCTGGCCCCAGCGATTGATCACGTCGAAATCATCATTCTCCAACGAGTCTATGTAACGGGCTGTGGCCAGGTGCCCATCGCCGTTGATCGGGTAGACGACCACGTTCAGCGTTTGATTCCAGTTGCGTGTGTACACATGTTGATGCGCGCTGGACAACCCCACCACCACCAGGCAAATCAGTAATACGCTGATTCGAAGTGTGGCAAATCCCGGCAACTTCATTCGTGCTCCGCGCTGGTGTAGTCTTGATCTGTTTACGGTGCGGGCGCGCAGCGCTTGAGCACGCCTGGCAATCACAGTGCGGCGAGTCTCGCTCCGTGTTTGGTCTATCAGGCTTACTTCACAGAAAATTCATCCACGAGGGCTGACAACAGCATGGATACACGCCAACCGGTTACGATCCAAAGGAGCGATTACCAGCCCACTCGATGGTTGATAGAGCACACCGGGCTCACTTTCGTGCTGGACCCGGCGGCCACTCGTGTGACCAGTGAGTTGACTCTGGTGCGCAATCCGGCAGTACCCGATAGCGACTTAACTGGCCTTGTGCTGCAGGGCACGGATCTGCTGCTGGAATCGGTCAGCGTAAACCATCGAACACTGCTGTCCAGCGAATATTCGGTCAGTGACTCCGAGCTACTGATCCCTGATTTTCCAGACAGCGCTTTGCTGAGCATCGTGACGTGCATCAATCCGGAAGCCAACAAGGCGCTGGAAGGGTTATACCGATCAAGCGGTAATTTCTGCACCCAATGTGAAGCCGAAGGATTCAGAAAAATAACCTATTACCTGGACAGGCCGGATGTGCTGTCTGTCTTTGATGTACATATCATTGCCGATGCGACGAACTACCCGGTCCTGCTATCAAACGGGAACCGCATTGCCAGCGAGTCGTTGCCAGGCGGCCTTCATCAGGTGCATTGGCACGATCCACACCCAAAGCCCAGCTACCTGTTTGCGTTAGTGGCGGGTGATCTTGCGCATATCGAAGACAGCTTTGTTACACGATCAGGTCGAGAGGTGTTGTTGCAGATATATGTACAGCAGCACAACATCGAACGCTGTGATTTTGCCATGCAGTCTCTGATTGCTTCCATGCGCTGGGATGAAGAGGTCTATGGCCTTGAATTTGATCTGGATTGCTTCATGATCGTGGCAGTAGATGACTTCAATATGGGCGCCATGGAAAACAAGGGGCTCAATGTGTTCAATTCGCGCTTTGTGTTGGCTGATGCACTAACAGCAACCGACAGTGATTACTTGAACGTGGAAGCGGTTATTGCTCATGAGTACTTCCACAACTGGACGGGCAACCGAATAACGTGTCGCGACTGGTTTCAATTGAGCCTGAAAGAAGGGTTGACCGTTTTCCGTGATCAGTGTTTTTCCAGTGATCGTCACTCTGCAACCGTTAAACGGATACAGGATGTCAGATTGCTGCGATCACGACAATTTGCCGAGGATGCCAGCCCGATGGCGCACCCGATACGACCCGACAGCTACATCGAGATCAATAATTTTTACACGGTCACGGTATACGAGAAAGGGGCTGAAGTTATTCGTATGCTGCATACCTTGCTCGGTGAGGATGCCTGGCAAAGAGGTATGGCTATATACGTGGAACGCCATGATGGTACGGCTACCACGTGTGATGCCTTTGTGGATGCAATGCAGGCAGCCACTGATCTGGATCTGTCACAATTTCGCCGCTGGTACAGCACCGCCGGTACGCCTGAGTTGTCGGTCACCGAGGGATATGATGAAGACCAATCCCGGTACTGGTTAACCATTCACCAATCGTGTCCGGATACCCCTGGCCAATCCGATAAAGCGCCTTTGCATATTCCTGTTGTCATGGGCTTGCTGGACAGCGAGGGCAATGATGTGCCGTTGAGCCAGGGGCGCGCTGTTGATGCAGGTGTGATTCTGGATCTGACTGAGCCGGAGCAAACGTTCTATTTTGAGCGCGTGGATGCCATGCCTGTTGCCTCGCTGTTGCGGGGTTTTTCTGCACCGGTAAAGCTGAATCATGAGGTTTCTGATGACACCTTGTCTTTTCTCATGGCCAACGATTCAGACGCGTTCAATCGTTGGGAGGCAGGTCAGCGCCTGGCCCAGCGCATCATGTTGTCCGGCATGAGCGATGCTTGCGAAGAATCGAGTGGGCTGGAAAAACTGCTGTTAGCCTCCGACGCTATCGTCAGCAGCGATGCACTGGATGCGTCATTCAAAGCCGAGGCATTGACGTTGCCGTCCGTTGATACGGTAGCCGAAGCATTGGCATCAGTAGACTATGAAGCACTGATACCGTCTCATGATCGTGTGATGGTGGCGATGGCCATGCATCTTCAGAGCGCCTTGACGGAGATTGTGCGCGAAGGCCGCGACAAGACGCTGGCATTGTTGAATCCGGTGGCGATGGGGCAGCGCAAACTGGCCAACACAGCATTAGGGCTGTTGAGCTATCTGCCTGGGGATCAGTGGCAGTCGTTAGCGCACAATCAATATCATGAGGCAACCAACATGACAGATCGGCTGGCCGCGCTGGCAGTGCTGTGTCATGGCCATAGTGCAAAACGGGATGAATGTCTGACGCATTTTTACGATGCCGCGGACGGGAATCGCCTGGTGGTGGATAAATGGTTTGCCGTGCAGGCTTGCTCGCGTCATACAGGTGTTGTCGATAACGTGACGAAACTGATTGAACATCCAGATTTTGATGCGTCAAATCCCAATCGCCTGCGATCTCTGGTGAGTAATTTTGCAATGAACAACCCATGCGGATTTCATGAGGCGGGCGGTCGGGGTTATCGCCTTATCGCTGATCAGGTCATCGCTCTGGATACCTACAACCCGCAGGTTGCTGCTGGCATTGTTAAGTCACTCTGTCGTTGGCGGCGGCTGCACGGTGCTCAACAAACCCTGATGAGGGAGCAGCTTGAGCGTGTCATGAGCAGTGGTTCACTATCAAAAGACGTTTATGAGCTGGTTAGCAAGAGCCTCAAATGAACCTCAGGGGTTGGCTTGTTCTGATGAGCGCCCGGTCGTTGAGCGCGATGAGTGCACCAAAACAGAGCCGCGTAACTGGTGTGTTTGTAAACAATGATGCGTAAATGTGAACAACCGTGGCAACACTTCTCGGGCCCTTAGCTTTCAAATGGCACCATGCTACTTTCCATCCACGTTTCGCCTCGCAGTAAGTGCTGGGTACGTTTGGAGAGGAGTACGATTTATGGCTGATCGGCAGCAAGGCACGGTCAAATGGTTTGACAACGCCAAAGGCTACGGTTTCATCATCAGCCCTGATGGCGATGATGTGTTTGTGCATTATCGTGTCATTCAGGGTGAGGGCTATCGCTCACTGAGTGAAGGGCAGGTGGTTGAATTCGTTGCAACACAAGGTGACAAAGGTTGGCAAGCGTCGGAAGTTCTGCCGGTATAAGACGCAGGTTCAATCTTTACCAGTTTGACGAACGCAGGGAACAGGGTGTGAACACCGGTTTCATGGCGTGAAATAATGTAGCAAGGCTGCTGTTTAGCGGCCTTGCTGCATCAGGCTCATTGCCAGCGATTGGCATCTTTCTTGATTCACGACTTTCATCGCAGGGCTCGATGTCGAGCTGCCCAACAGCGCGCCAGCATCGATGAGTGAGAGCCCCCAGACCGGTCAATCCCAACCTTCCCAGTTTGAGCTTCTCAGACAGCGACGTTTCGCGCCCTTTTTTCTGACTCAGCTGCTCGGCGCTTTTAACGATAACGTCTACAAGAATGCGCTGGTGGCGCTTATCGCATTTGCCGCCGTGCGCTCATCCACGATGAACGACGGCTTGATGATCAATCTGGCTGCCGGCTTGTTCATACTGCCGTTCTTTCTATTCTCTGCGTTGTGCGGGCAGATTGCCGACAAATACGAAAAGTCGGTGCTCATCCGCAGAATCAAGCTTGCGGAGATCCTGATCATGGGTTGCGGGGTCGTGGCGTTTTACCTGAATAGCGTGCCGCTGCTGATCGGTATTCTGTTTCTCATGGGTGTGCAGTCCACTTTTTTTGGGCCGATCAAATACGGCATTCTGCCTCAGCATTTGCACGAATCCGAGCTGACCGGTGGCAATGGGCTTGTTGAGCTGGGTACTTTCCTGGCTATTTTGCTCGGTACCATTGCCGGTACTCAGTTAATCGCCAAGGCAGATTCGGGTAGCGTCCTGCCCGTATCCATCGTGTTGATGCTGGTCGCCATCGCAGGGTATGTGGCCAGTCGTGCCATTCCGGAATCACCCGCAAACGATCCTTCGCTGGTCATCAGGTTCAATCCATTCACTGAAACCTACAAACTGGTGAGAGATACGGCCAGGCACCGTGTCATTTTTCAGTCCATCCTGGCCATCTCCTGGTTCTGGTTCATGGGCGCGACGTATCTTGCGCAATTTCCGGTGTACGCACGCGATGTACTGGGTGGCGGTGTTGATGTATTCACCGTATTGCTGAGTAGCTTTTCCATTGGTATAGCCGCAGGCTCGGTGCTTTGTGAGCGCTTGTCGCATGGTCGCGTGGAGATTGGTCTGGTGCCGTTCGGTGCGCTGGGCATCACGTTGTTCGGCCTGGATCTTGTGTTTGCCACACCGTCGGTGGCCATGGGAACAGGTCTGGGCGTTGGCGCCTTTCTGTTGGCTGATGGTGCGTGGCGTGTGTTGTTCGACATATTCATGGTTGGTCTGTTTGGCGGTTTTTATATCGTGCCGTTGTACGCACTGATTCAACAGCAGAGTGCTCCAGAGCGTCTATCGCGAGCCATCGCGTGCAATAACATCATGAATGCGCTGTTGATGGTGATGTCGGCACTGGTGGTCCTGGTGCTGCTGGCACTGGGGGCTAGCGTCACTCAGATTTTTCTGGCAATGGCTTTCATGAATGCGCTGGTTGCCTTGTATATCTTCAGGCAAGTGCCTGAGTTTTTCATGCGCTTCCTTATCTGGTTGCTGATCCATACGCTTTACCGAGTACGCGTCAAGGGCCTTCAACACATACCTGAGTCTGGCGCTGCCATAGTGGTTGCCAACCATGTCAGCTTCGTGGATGCACTGATATTGGGGGGCTGTATCAGACGTCCGGTGCGCTTCGTGATGTATCACAAGATTTACGCACTGCCCGTGCTGAATTTCATTTTCAGAACGGCTCGTGCGATACCCATTGCGGGACAGCGTGAGGACAAGGCTCTGTACGATCGCGCATTCGAAGAGATGCAAGGAGCGCTGGCAGCAGGTGATCTGCTGTGCATTTTTCCCGAAGGTGAGATTACCCGTGACGGTGAGATGAACCCTTTCAAACCCGGAATTCTCAGGGTGCTCGAAGCGCAACCTGCTCCCGTGATTCCCATGGCCCTTCAGGGCTTGTGGGGTAGCCTCTTCAGTCGTAAAGGTGGTCCTGCATTTTTCAAATTGCCCCGGCGATTGTTTGCCCGCATCGGTTTGAACATCGGTGCACCGTTGTCACCAGACACGCTGAGTCTGGAAGCATTGCAACACTCGGTAACGCAGCTGCGAGGTGACAGACGCTAATGGTGAGGCGTCAGTCGGACCACTCGGTTCATGGAACACAGAGCGTGTAAACTACGCCGCACAGCTCCGGCACGTGCCCGGCATTACAGCGAGTTTTATAGAACATGTCAGACGGCTTTTGCATGCAGTGCGGTAGCGCTGTTACCCGGGAAATCCCTGCTGGCGATAACAGGGTGCGCAGAGTCTGTTCCAGCTGTGCCTTTATTCACTACGAAAACCCTAAAAATGTTGTGGGCTGTCTGTTGGAATGGCAAGGCAAGGTGTTACTTTGCCGGCGTGCCATAGAACCTCGCCATGGTTACTGGACGTTGCCGGCCGGATTCATGGAGAACGAGGAAAGCACACTGGAAGGGGCTGCTCGTGAAGCCTACGAGGAGGCCACTGCACAATGCGATGAGTTGCGCCTGTTTTCAGTGTATAACCTGCCACGCATCAGCCAGGTTTACCTGATGTTTTTTGGTCAGCTGCGAGACGGCTTTGCGAAGGCTAACGAAGAGACACTGGAAGTGCGTTTGTTCGACCAGACAGAAATACCGTGGCAGGAGCTTGCCTTCCCCGTGGTGACAGAGACGCTGACACGGTATTTCGAGATGCGCGAACAGCGCGACAGGCGCGTCTACTGCGCCGACATATACAGCCGGCCGGGTGAGCCACTGGAGATCGTTCGGCACGCGTAGTGGGTCGCACGACCCACTTGTTACAGCTCGCGCAACTCGCGCCGCAAGATCTTGCCTACGTTGGTCTTGGGCAGCTCATCCACAAACTGGATAACCTTGGGGCGTTTGTAACCGGTCAGCTCTTCCTTGCAGTGAGCCTTGATATCTGCCTCTGACAGGTTCGGGTCTTTTTTGACCACCACAACCTTGACCACTTCTCCCGAGTGCTCATCGGGTATGCCAATAGCGCCCACCTCAGCAACCCCCGGAAGCATGGCGATAACGCCTTCGATCTCATTCGGATAGACGTTGAAGCCAGACACGAGAATCATGTCTTTCAGGCGGTCAACAATCTTGAAGAACCCTTTTTCGTTCATGATGGCCACGTCACCAGTGTGCAGCCAGCCTTCGGCATCGATCGTCTTGGCAGTTTCTTCCGGGCGCTGCCAGTAACCTTTCATGACCTGAGGGCCGCGGATGCACAACTCGCCGGTTTCACCGACCGGCAGGGCGTTGTTGTCGGGGTCGCGTATCGAGGCATCGGTGGACGACAATGGAAGGCCAATGGAGTCGTTGTAGTCGGCCAGATCCATGGGGTTGATGCAAGCAGCCGGGCTGGTTTCCGTTAAGCCGTAGGCTTCTATCAGCGTGCTGCCAGTGATCGACTTCCAGCGATCTGCCACGGGTTTTTGCACCGCCATGCC
>CALLPU010000531.1 GCA_938016235.1 uncultured Granulosicoccus sp.
GTTTTCATCCTTGCTGGTTCATGCAAGCCCTGCAAACATCTCACCGTATGATCGTACGATTGCGTATCTATCGTTGTGCCATGTTGATAATCACATCAGGGCATTCAATCGCGAAGAGTGGATTGCCCACAGGGACTTCACCCCCATCACAGCGCTGGAAGATGATTGTCTATCAGAACTGGTGCCGGGTTAATCTACAAGCGTGGTTCTTCTGCGCATCGCTAGCAACAGTACGAGGCATACATTCCAGATAACCGACACCGCTCCACTGGCTGTTGAGATTCCGGTCGTTACATTGCCGGTACTGACCACGGGGCTTTCTGAATCCGCCCCCGGCACTGGCGACTCCACGGCGATAGTCAGTGTTGCGGTGTTGTTGGTACCGTCTCTGTCTTCCTGATCCGCATTCGCCGATGCGTTGATAGCCAGATTCCTGCCTGCTTGAGTAGCGGTCAGCGACACACTCATAATGTGGCTTGCACCTGCCGGCAATTCCGGAAAGCTGCAAATCAATTCTGGCAAGTCCGCCAGACACGATTCGGCCGAGACTATGGTCAATGGGGTTTGAGGCAGAACCAGGTTGACGGTGGGTTGCGTTGCAGTCATGGAATTCTCAGCGTTGCTGAGAACCAATTCAATGTCAAATAACTCATTGACTAACACCGGCTGAGGCGAATTGCTCATTGACAATGCCAGGTCGATGTTTGCTGGTGTGGGCTCTGGGCTGGTCAGTTCTCCTACCGGTTCATCGGTGCTCTCAACGAGTTCCAAAGCTGTCCACCGACCTCGTGCATACGCTGTTCCATTTCCCTCTGGAATCTTACCGTTGGTATTCGCCAGTGATTCAACGGCCAGAACAGCGCCGGCGGGTACGCTGATCGCTGGAAAGGTGTGACGTACCGCGGTGTAGTCCAGAGAGACTTCCGGATTGGTAGCCGTTCCCACCACAACGCCGTTGATCAGCAGTCGATACTCCGCTTCGCCATCGAGTTCAGCGAGAGCTACCAAGACAAAGTCGTGAATGGCAGGGCTGCCATCATAAACCACTTCAGCGCGCGCAAAGACGTCTCGATAGGCCGCATTAGCTGCATTGATGGCGAGTGATGGCCGTCCGGGTGCTTCTGAATAGTACGGTGCCAGCCCGGCGTCTATGACCGGAAAGTCGGTGGTTGCCTGATAGGTACGAGTGTCCGCAATAGCACTCCAAGGACAGATTGCATATACCATCAGCGCCATTGTGATGACTTGACGAATCAGGGATTGTGTTTGCATGATGAAGTAGGCCTTTCTGCACTGATACGAACGCCCGCTACCACTGCACGCTCATGGAAATTACCTGTTCAAGCAAAGCCAATGCCATGCAGTTGGCCAGGAAGGTATACTCCGGTACCTTGCCTGAACGTTGCCACATTTAATGTGATCACCCCATCGCCTGAAAAAGCCAGTGCTGCATCAGCCCAAGGATTACGGCTGGTACTCATCACCAATGGAATACGTCCGCTGACGGAGCGCTTTACAGATCTCCACGGAGCGCCGATGGGTGTCATTTCCTGGGATAGCAGCCGAGCGGGTGGCCTTGTTGAGCATGTTGCTCAATACAAATGGCTCGCACGGCTTTACGCGCTGCTTCGTCGGCGACGGTACGCGTCACTGTCCCATTTATGCCGTGAAAATCAACTGCGTTATGTGAGTATCGAAAAAAGCCAGCCTGATGTACTTGAACAGGTGTTATCTGACTGGAAGCCAGAGCTTGTCATCACATCAGGCTGCCCTATGGTGCCGGTGCATGCGCTCAGTAGCGTCCATCATGGTGGCATCAACCTTCATCCATCTCTGTTACCTGCATACCGTGGAGCTGATCCAATCGCGTGGCAGATCATTGATCAAGTATCGCATTTGGGTGTATCGGTTCACCGACTTAGCCAGAGCTATGACACGGGAACGATACTGGGACAAACCGAGCTACCCCGGCCGCAAGGAGTGAATCGCATTGATCTTGCCCGCACGCTGGAGGGAGACGTTGGATTCGAGCTGCTGAATCAGGTCATTGATAATCTGGTAGCGCCTGGAAATCTTACCGAAACGGTGCAGCCTGAAGCCAGCCCTACTCGTCAGGCAAAGAGACTGAGTCTCAACCTGATAGGCGATAGGTGGAAGCTGAACGACCTGAGTGCGAACTGTGTCTGGGACATACTCAAATACTACAACCAATGCCCCGATCAGTGGTTGAATCTTGAGGGTTGGCGTACTTCTTTTTCGTGGAGGCCTGTATCAATCCAGTACATTGATGGACATGAATCCGAGGAGCCCTCAAGCCACTGGCGTGTCACGCGAAAGGGATTCACCCTCTGTCTGGAAAACCCTTTCGCCATCATCACACTCCGCGCAGCGTTCCGCCGTAGAAATCGCTGAGATTATTCTACTGTTTCCGTGGCGAATTCGTACTCGAGCACGTTGACTAGAATAGGGCGCAGAGGGTGACTTTCAGCTGTATTGAATCAGGCCGTATGGATGCGTTTTTCTCATATTACGTTTGATGGCTTTCTTTGGCAGGCCACCAAAGTGGACCAACCGCGAGTAGCAAAACGATCACATTGAAAAGAACATTGCTTGTATTTCCGGAAGTAATTGAACCGGCGCTATCGAGAAAGAACCACGCCAGTACACCTGCCAGAACACTACGCCTGACCCCTTCAGGTGCAAGCTCGTATACCTTGCCGGACAGACACCAGATCATGACACCCCAACCAAAGAGAAAGCCGCCCGTGAGTGCTGATAGAAACCGAGTATCCTCCGAGCTGTAAGACGACATGCCGTCAATCGGCCAACTGAGCAGATCTAGCGTGAACCTTGCTGGTTCTGCCGTTGCTTCCATGGTGCCGAGGAAGAAAATGGGGCCAAAGCTGCCAACAACGATGGCGGTCACTTTCAACCAGTTTTTGTGATCTAGTATCTTCATGAATAAACCACCGTTATTAGAGGTGACTCAGTAAACTCCACTTTCAGAGCCTAATCAATTACCTGGCAGGTAAGTGTTGCGACTATTCAGGAGGATACTGTCTGCACATGAACCCATTTTCTCAATCCCTGAAACGCTGGCGCCAGTCGCGGCGCCTTAGTCAGCTTGAACTAGCGGGTATGGCGAATGTTTCCGCGAGGCATATTTCGTTTCTCGAAACCGGGAGGGCGCGTCCTAGTCGTGAGATGGTTGGGCGGCTGGCTGACTCGTTGCACTTGCCATTGGTGGAACATAACCAGATGCTAGTCCATGCAGGCTTTGCTACACGTTATGTAGCACGCCAATGGAGCGATCCCGATATGGCCCTCATTCGTGCTTCTCTGGATCACACATTAGTACAGCATGATCCTTATCCCGCGATGGCTCTGGACAGACTCTGGAGCATCAAGCAGATGAATATCGCAGCAACTGGGTTATTCGAACCTGTTGGAATAACTGTTGGCAGTAGTTTGCTGGACTGGGTAATGAGCGAAACGCCCGCCGAGCATATTGACAACTGGCCTGCTGTTGCCCACCATTTATTTAAGCGCTTACGAACTGAAAGCATAGCGCTAGGCGGAGTACCCGAACTTGACGAGGTGGCTGACCATTTGTTTAGTCAAGCTATCGCGTTACCTGAACCATCAGGTCCTGTTGTACCGACGGTATTTAACGCTGGACAGTTCAAATTGTCACTGTTTACAACAATCGCGCATTTTGGCACGCCGGAAGATCTGTTCCTCGATGACTTGAAAATCGAATTGTTCTTTCCTGCCAATGATGAGTCTAGAGACTGGCTTTTGTCTTTGGGTAGAGGAATCTGACTACGATTCCTGCAGGTGAATCTATTTGAGAAATGGTCCGCTCTGGATCTGTTTCATGATTGTTCAAGTGCGAAGATTACCATCTATCCGAATCAGCTATATTTTGTCGATAAGTTAACGGAATATTAAAACTGTAAATATATGCAGTATTAGTGGTGAGAATCAATCCAACCGATAGCGTTCAAGTGTTAAAATAACGCATCAATGGGAGCACAGATTCATGGACGATTCATCCTTAGCCGCTAGTCAGGTTCTCAATCCATTCGGCGGTTCAGCTAAACCTGAGACCAGCGCCAGATCACCACTGGGCATGAGCGCATTTACCACTGTGGAGCGTGAGCAGTTTGGTCAGAACGTGCGGCTGGCCATGGCGTGCATGGAAGGTAAAGCAGTACCAGCTAACCTTCCTGCAATGCCTACCGATGCGCCGTCTATTCGTCATCGCCTGAAAGCCCTGACTGAAGAAATGACATCCACTCACGCAGATCTGCTGGAACTGCTGGTGCGCTTTGATGATCTTGAAGGCTGGAAGAGCAGTGGCAGTAAACACTGTGCTGCCTGGATGAATAGTGAAATAGGCATTCGGATGAAGCTTGCCTGGGAGTATCTGCGAGTAGGCCGTGAACTCAGAAACCTGCCCACCACCACAGCGCTGTTCAGAGCTGGCAAGCTGTCGTGGTCCAAAGTGCGGTTGATTGCGCGTGTTGCCAATCAGGACTCTGAAAAAACGCTGTGCCATGCGGCACTGGACGCCTCTGTGACGGATGTGACACGTCTGTGCAACGAGCATCGCTGGGCTGAAGATGAGGCCAACAGTGAGGCCGGTGACAACGAGCGAGCATTGAAGCAATGGTCAACCCGCGCCCTAACTTGGGATACCGTGCATACCGGTAGCACACGCATCCATTTGGTCCTTCCGCCAGAGACTGCTCAGGCGTTTCTGGCCAGTGTGGAGCACTCGTTAAACCAATTGGATGAGCCTGAAGACACCGATGAGGCCTGCGCCACCATCACACAACGCAGGGCTGATGCCGCGGTGCGGATGGCTGAAACCAGTTTGCAGGCAGCGGGCCGTGAGACCGCAATGGCCGATCGATATCAGGTGATTGTGTCTGTGGATTCTGCAGAACTCTCGCAACTACAGAACCCCTCAAAACGCGCAACTGTAAAAGGCGCAGGTGCCATCGCCAGAGAAACAGCCCGGCGCATTGCCTGTGACTGCAGTGTGGCCACGCACACGACGGCAAACGGTGAACCGACAGACATTGGCCGGAAATCGCGTATATGGCCTAACGCCATGGCACGAGCCATTCGAGAGAGAGACCAGCATTGCCAGTTCTACGGTTGCACGCACACGCGTAATTTGCAGATTCACCATATTACCCACTGGGCAGATGGCGGATCAACGAGTGTGTCTAATGGTGTGTGCCTGTGTCAGAGCTGCCACACCAAGGTACATGAAGGTGGCTACGCCATAGAGCGAGTGGAAGGGTGCGAACAAAAGATGAACGGGCAATTCGAACAACAACTGCACCGCGATGACCTGAGTCAGTTTACCTTGGAGAAAGAACTGCGGCACGATAGGGCCTCATTCAATCAAGTGCGCAAGCTGCTGCCCACACGCTATCGATTCCGTATTGTGGATACACTGGGCAATGACATTCG
>CALLPU010000532.1 GCA_938016235.1 uncultured Granulosicoccus sp.
AGCCGTGTCACATCCGTTACAGAGGCATCCAGTGCCGCATGGCATAGCGTTTTTTCAGAGTCCTGATTGGCAACACGCGCAATCAACCGCACTTTGGACCACGACAGTTTGCCAGCTCTGAACAGCGCAGTGGTGGTGGGCAGGTTTCTGAGTTCACGGCCCACTCGCAGATACTCCCAGGCAAGCTTTAGCTGAATGCCTATCTCACTATTCATCCAGGCTGCACAGTGTTTACTGCCACTGCTCTTCCAGCCTTCAAGATCATCAAAGCGCACCAGCAGTTCCAGCAGATCGGCGTGGGTAGATGTCATCTCTTCAGTCAAGGCTTTCAGGCGATGGCGAATAGACGGCGCATCGGTGGGCATGGCCGGGAGGTTGGCTGGTACTGTTTTACCTTCCATGCATGCCATGGCCAGCCGCACGTTCTGACCAAACTGTTCACGCTCTGTTGTTGTGAACACACTCATGCCCAGTGGTGATCTGGCGCTGGGCTCCGGCTTAACCTCATCATCGGTTTGATTGAAAACGCCACCAGCTAAAACAGATGAATCGTCCATGAATCTGTGCTCCTGTTGATGCCCCATTTTAACAGTTGCTCAGCGGCGATCGACCCTTCTATCGTACGAAAACAGACAATATATACAGTACTAAAATCTGCTTTCAAACCAACTCACAATGAAAAATCACAGAGAGAAGAATAGATAAGAACAACTGACCACATCCTCGTATCTGGCACAAATACATTGCACCAAACGCTTTCTTGCTATTGTTTGTTAGCTTTCCATATACCCAGTGAAATTTCCCACCCCATGCCATCAGCTTTTATCATCGGAGGATCCGGCCAGATTGGCCTGGCCATAGCATCCAGACTATGCGACGACGGCTGGTCGGTCGAACTCGGTTGTCGATCACCTGGCTCTTTAGTAAGCGAGCGTACGGCTACGTGCAAAGTAGTCAAATTCGACGCCCGTCAACCGGGCGCACTCGCATCCGTTATAAGTACAGACTACGATCTAGTTGTCTCCTGCATCGCATTTGATGACGCGGACGCTCGCGAGCTGCTGAGCATCCAAAGCCGCATTGGAAGAATAGTGGTCATATCCAGTGCCAGTGTCTATCAGGATGACGCGGGAAGAACGCTTGATGAAGCCGCCGATGTTGGATTTCCCGAGTTCTCCAGCGCCATAACCGAGAACACCCGCACCGTTCAAGCAGGCCCGGAAACCTACTCCACGCGAAAAATTGGAATGGAAAACGTGCTGCTGGACAACGCAGTTGTACCCGTGACTGTTTTGAGACCATGCGCCATACACGGTCCACACAGCAAGCACGCGAGGGAGTGGTGGTTTGTTAAACGCCTTCTCGATGGCCGAACACGCATACCATTGGCCTATGCCGGCCGCAGTCAATTTCAAACGACCTCAGTAGTCGCTATTGCAGATGCGGTTGTACAGTCATCGGACAAACGCCTGCCTGCCGTGCTGAACGTAGCCGACAGCGATAGCCCGTCGGTGATGGACATTGGCAACACCATCATGCATAGCATGGGTATCCAGGCTGAGCTGGTTCCCTTGCCCGATGAAAACTACCCGCCTACCAGAGGGGCAACACCGTGGTCTGTGCAAAGACCGTTTGTCTGTCAATCGCTATTGAACCATCGCGCTACGTACGCCCAATCCGTTGCGCCAGCGATTCAGTGGTTGATCAAGTCGGTGGCGAATCGCGACTGGCAATCGCAGTTGCCGCAGCTGGCCGAATACCCGCGCCCTCACTTCGACTACACCATGGATGACCTGGCGCTATCGCTTCACATCGGAATCGGGTGATCCTTGTAGATGGCCTGAATTCCCTGCATGACCTCATCACTCAGTTCAAGTGTTGCAGCGCCCAAATTCTTTTTCAGCTGCTCCATACTGGTTGCACCGATAATAACGGACGCCATGAATGGGCGAGTCAGGCAGAATGCCAACGCCATCTGCGCAGGCTCCAAACCATGCTCACGGGCCAGAGACACGTAGCGTTCACACACAGGTTCGCTACTGTCAGTAAACCGCCCACTCAGATTGTTATTGAGTGTGCGGCGCGAACCTTCTGGCTTTGAGCCATTGCTGTATTTACCGCTGAGCATGCCGGCACCCAGGGGCGAGAACGCCAACAAACCCACAGACTCGTGGTGAGACAATTCAGCCAGATCCAGGTCAAACAACCTGTTCATCAAGTTGTACTCGTTCTGAATACTGACTACACGAGGTAGATTGTTCTGCTCAGCTATCGAAAGGAATTGTGCGGTGCCCCAGCAACTCTCATTGGATAAACCGATATTAATGATCTTGCCTGCCTTTATCGCATCATCCAGCGCACGCAACACCTCAAGCATGTTGTCTTTGGTTTGTTGAGTATCCTGACTGGTAGCGTCGTAAGTCCAGTTCTGTCGAAAATGGTAACTGCCTCGGTTCGGCCAATGCAGCTGATACAGATCGATGCGATCCGTCTGCAACCGTTTAAGACTGCGATCGATGGATACCTGAATTTTCTCAGCCGTGATGTCCTGCCCCCCATACATCCAGGCTTTCCCTTTGCCCGTTACCTTCGTGGCAATGACAACATCGTCACGTCGCCCGGACGCCTTGAACCATTGACCGATAATCGTCTCGGTGTCACCCAATGTTTTCTCGGTGAGTGGGGTCGTTGGGTACATCTCCGCCGTATCAATGAAATTGACACCATGATCCAACGCACAGTCAATTTGCTCAGCAGCATCTGCGTAGTCATTTTGAGTACCCCAGGTCATACTGCCCAGACACAGCTCACTTACCCAAACATCGGTAGTACCCAGCCTGCGCTTGTTCATCCTCGTGCCCAATCCATATAAGCTTCCCTAGCGGTTTTGGCTACCGGTCCCGCCTCATAGTGCGTGTCATCAAATGCCGTCACTGACGTCACTTTGGCCAGATTGCCGGTCAGGAAGACTTCATCAGCCTCATGAAAATCATCGAGCCTCAATATGGTTTCATGCACCACTGTGCCCGCCTCGCGGAGCAACCGGATAATGCGTTTTCGCGTTATGCCATCGAGGAATGTGCCGTTGGGAACGGGTGTAAACACCTCGCCGTCGCGCACCATGAAGATGTTACTGGTAGCCGTCTCTGCCACATTACCCAGCGCGTCGCAGACAATAGCATTGGTGAATCCCTTGGAAACTGCTTCACGCATCATGCGCGCGTTGTTTGGATACAGACACGCGGCCTTGGCATTGACTGTAGCCACATCCAGTGTGGGCCGTATAAAGCGAGTGGTGGTCAGTCTTGCGCTGTTGCCTACAGGCGGCATCGGAATTTCCTGCAGGCACAGGCAAAAATCGGTGGATTCAGGATCAGCGCTAATAAAGCCATCGCCATAGCCGGTAGACCAGTACATGGGCCGGATGTATATGGCCGCATTCTCGTCAAACTGCTTCAAACCCTCACGAACACGAGCCACGATGTCTTCAGTGCTTAAAGTGGGCTGCATACCCAGACTCAGCGCAGACTGATTGACACGCTCACAATGCGGTTCCAGATCCGGACAGACACCATCGAACTGCCTGGCACCATCAAATACCAGTGTTCCCAGCCAGGTGCCGTGGTCGGCAGATCGCATGACCGGCACACTGCCTTGCTGCCACAGGCCATCATGAAAAGTAAGAATTGAGTTGTCAATCGACACGGTTGCGAATTCCTGATGCAGAGAATTTTGTTTCCCTGCATGCTACCGCATCAGGTCAGGGCATGACTATCTTTGCGCCCGGCTCGATACCCTGCCTGGAAAACCAGCCCTGGTTCACTTCCAGCGCAAACTGTGCCTTTTGCGCAGAATCGAACAGCTGGCCCGGACCCACATCCATGTCGTGAATCTCATTGATCACCATGTCGTTGGAGATGAATGCAATAGACAGGGGAATCAGGGTATTTCTCATCGTGAACGTCAGTGGTCTTTCCACTTGATACACGAACAACATACCCTGGTTATCGGGTAGGGTTTTACGGAAGCTCAGACCCATGTACCGCTGCTGGTTCGTTGCCGCCACCTCAACCGTTAACGGTGTGCCGTTGATCAGAAGATCGACAGTGGGTAGTGTCGGCTGTGCCTGATCGCTATCTGCCGCTGCCACCTTCTCAGTCGAGATTGCCAGCAGGCTGATCGTGGCTACCAGGGCTATCAGCACACTGGTAAAACGCCAGATTCCGCTGTGAGCCATGGCAACCGGCTTCAGCGAAACAACAGGCAAGAGCGAGACGGTTCCAGAAACGGGTTGATGATTTTTCATCCTATCAATTCTCGCAAGCGCGGATAGGCCATGCGCGTTTTCGGACGTACGCCCTCCCAGATCAGAAACGATTCCGCCGCCTGTTCCACCAGCATACCCAGACCATTGCTGGTAACTGCCCCTTTTGAACGACTCCAACTCATGAAGGTCGTGTCTTGAGTGGCGTAGGTCATGTCATAGGCGAGCGTTTGATGCTTGATGATGCAATCGGGCAATGCAGGCATGCCTCCGTTCAAGCTCAGCGTGGTAGCGTTAATGATGACGTCGAAGGCATCTTGACTCTGCAGCGCATCATAACCACCGGCCGTGATCGGCCCGTGGTCAGCAAACAGGCTTGCCAATGCGTCAGCCTTGCTGCTGGTTCTATTCGCAACGTGCAGCAACGCCGGGCCGGTAGCCAGCAACGGTGCGATAACACCACGAGCAGCGCCACCGGCACCCAGTATCAGAATGCGTTGTGATTTCAGGGCACGTCGTTTGTTGGTGACAATATCTGCAACCAATCCGGCACCATCGGTATTGTGACCGACCCGTGTGCCGTCGCGATGCATTTGTATCGTGTTTACCGAACCGGCTTGACGCGCATTAGGCGCCAGTCGTTCACACACGCTCACCGCCAATTCCTTGAAAGGCGATGTCACATTGCATCCCTTGGCACCGACCTTCTGCCAGTCCAGCACAATTTGTTCAAAGGTGTCAGGGCTCGCTTCGGTTCGCGTGTAATGAACCTTGCGCTGCGTCAGTTCGCCAAACAGCTGGTGAACAACGGGAGAAAGGCTATGAGCAATAGGTTGGCCAATCACCGTATACCGGTTAATCATGATGACTCGGGATATCTCAGTGCCGTTTTTGGCACGCTGTGTTGAATGAAAAAATATTTGAGTTCATCAAACCGCATTTGCGTGAGCGAAGGGGTTGAATCGACCTTGCCAAGCACGTTTTCTGTGAGTTGAAACACACTGTCTGGACAATCTCGAAACTCTGCCACCAGTATTTCCAGCTGATTAAGGCTTCTACCGCGAATGGTCGGGGACTCAAACCGGAACTGTACCGATACAGGTGCCAGTGCAACACCGCTACCGTCACACTCTGATGAAAGAACCAGTGCCACATCCACAGCCCGAGTGGGCGGTTTGGGTTTTTTGATGCCAAGCTTCTCCTTCAGTTTCCGGGCTCTGGCTTCTGCTTCAGTCTCTTCGGGCTCATCCACCACACCTTCGGGCAGTTCCGCACCCTCAAGACCCGGTGTTGCCGGTGACTCTCCCTCTATCACGGCACCTGCCAACCCCGCTGTAATATTCTCTTCATTACCCTCCACCACGTCGGCGCTCATATCGTCTGCCTCAATGACAATCACTTCCACCGCGGCAGAATCGGTATCTACGAATATGGCAGGTTCCGCCTCCGGAGCATCCGCAGACAACTCTTCCTCATCGCTGGAATCTTCCTCGTCCTCTTCTGCTTTATCTTCATCTTGAAGGTCAGCAGGTTCTACCTGCACAGACTCGGTGCGTCGCACGATGACAGAGTTTGCAGACCGCGTATCTGAAGCACCCGCATTTACCGAGTTGGACTCTCGGGATACGGATTTTGACGCTCCATCGTCGCGCAGATACGACAACGATCGCACGTCAAGCGAATCGCTGATTTCATCGGTACCAATCAGAAACTTTCCGATGGCCCACCACAGGAGAGTTGCCACAAGAGCAACTGCGATAGCAACCTTGATGACTGGGTTCATTGATAATCACTACCGATAGTCGAAAGCGCGAGGGGGCAACTGACATTATTTCACTACCGAATGCAGTTAACAACGCCATTTTCGGCGACAATTGCCAGACTACCGTGAAGGAAAACATTATTTTGAGCAATCAGGCACTGTACGGCGTCAGAGCGCCCTATCCAGGAAACCGACCACGTCGCATGCGGCGGGATATGTTCAGCCGGCAATTGATGCAGGAGCATCACTTTACGGTGGATATGCTCATCCAGCCCTACTTCATCATTGAAGGCAGTAACCAGCGACAACCGGTACCTTCCATGCCGGGCGTGGATCGACTGAGCATCGATCTGCTGGTGAAATCCGCAGAATCACTGTTTTCCCTGGGCGTACCTGCGATTGTCCTGTTTCCCGTCACCAACGACGACGCAAAAACGGATGACTGCTGTGGCGCCTGGGATCCGAACGGCCTGGTCCAGCGCGCGATTCGCGCCTTGCGAGACGCCGTGCCGGAGCTGGGCATCATTACCGACGTGGCTCTCGACCCCTATTCGCCGCACGGACACGACGGCTTGATGAACGATGAGGGATACATCATGAACGACGAGACCGTCGATGTGCTGGTTCGTCAGGCACTGTCACACGCCGAGGCAGGTGCACAGGTTGTGGCCCCGTCCGACATGATGGATGGGCGGATCGGTGCTATTCGCGAAGCGCTGGAAGCAGCGGACTACCGCCACACGCGAATCCTCAGCTATGCCGCCAAGTACGCGTCACACTTCTACGGACCGTTCCGGGATGCTGTTGGCGCTGCCGCGGCACTGGGTAAATCCGACAAGAACTCCTACCAGCTTGACCCCGCCAACAGCAACGAGGCAATGCATGAAATAGCCGCCGATTTACAGGAAGGCGCGGACATGATCATGGTCAAACCGGGCTTGCCGTATCTGGATATCGTACGGCGCGCGCGCGACACCTTCGCCGTGCCCACCTACGCCTATCATGTGAGCGGTGAATACGCCATGATCAAGGCCGCAGCCGCACAGGGCTGGATCGATGAGCAGGCCATTGTGATGGAGACCATGATGGCCTTCCGCCGGGCTGGCTGCGACGGGGTCCTGACATACTGCGCTCACGATGTTGCGAACTGGCTCAAGTCCGTCTGAATTGTTGCCGATAGATTATTCATACCCGGCGATATCCACATCGCAGCCTCTAATCGCGTGCCTAAAAGTCAAGTGTTCAGACAATCGGTCTACAAAGCCGCTCTCATCGGCGTGCTGCTCGGAGCTTCCAGTGCCGCTATAGCGCTGGGCGACCAATGGTATCTGGGTATCGGCGGCGGCACCTCTCGATTACAGCCCGAGCCTGAACAGTCCGGGATTCTTCGCGATGAGGAGTTCGGACAAGCCGGAACATTCTTCCTGGGCCGTGATTTTGACAGCCGCAGCAGCGGCCAGTTACAACTGTACTCCCTGGGCGAAGCCACCTTCGACAATGCAGACACCGCCAGCTATATCGCAGGCGATGCGTCTGTGCTGTACCGGTTTTTCGATTCTCGGGACAACCGCCGGGGAGCCACCTTCGGTGCATCCTTCTATGGTCGATTCGGATTCGGGTTTATTGATCGAGATTCCGATTTGACGCTTACAGACGATGCACCCGTGTATTTCGGCGCAGGCGCTGGTCTGGAAACCTACGTGACCCGCAACGTGGGCTTTCGGCTGGAGGCGCTGTATCACGAGCAAGACACGGCTTCTGCTACGCTGTCACTAGTGACCCGGTTCGGCGGCCGTGCACGTTTGCCACAATTGGCCACGCCTCCACCAACCCGGTTTCCGCAAGGCTCGGCTGATCAAATTCCAGAGAGCGTGCAAACCAGGCCAGTGCAAAAGCCTCAGGCGACACCAGTTCCAACTCCAGCCCCAACTCCAGTTCCGGCTCCCGAAGTGTCAGTGCCAGCGCCAACAACATCGCTGCCAGAAGTATGGACTCGTGAGTTACCGGAAGTTGAAATCATGGGGGATACACGAGAAAACGTGGATTCCCTACCTGTACCCGTGCCGTTGCCAGTGCCGGTTCCAACTCCTGCGCCCGAGCCCGCCCCGGCACCCACAGTGATTGATATCGACAACGATGGCATCAATGACGCGCAGGATCAGTGCCCACGTTCTACGGCAGGCTATCCCGTGGACACAACCGGCTGCTCTACTTTCAATGAGCTGGCAAGAATGCTGGTGTTTCCCGACAACTCAGCTTCACTGACACCTTCAGCGATAGAGGCGTTGAATCAGCTTGCCACTCAATTGCGAGAATACCCTCTGGCTCGCATCGAACTGATTGCGCATACGGATAATGACGGCAGTGAAGAGCAGCAGGCCGGGCTGACACGACAGAGGCTGCGTTCCATGGGTGTTTATCTGGTCAGACAAGGCATCAGCCAGGACCGGCTTCTGTTACGCTCTTTCGGCGGCAATCGTCCCGCTTTCGACAACAGCACCGTACAAGGGCGGCAACGCAACAATCGCATTGAGGTCTTCGAAAACCCCTAATACTCGGCACAGCCACTCTGTAACGCAATTTCTGCGCGATAGAGGCTTCTGGGTAGCCTGGATGGCAGGACCCATATGCTGGCTCGGGCTTTATGCTGCTGGCCTGCCGCTACGCAGCGGCACTGTTCCTCTGACACTCTTCCTGATGAGTGTTCTGGTGTATCCCGTTCTCGAAGAAATCGTGTTTCGCGGCGGTATCCAGGGGGCCCTTCTCACTCGCCCCGCGCTTGCCCGATCCGTGATGGGAATCAGTCTGGCCTGTGTGCTCACCTCAATCCTGTTTGCGGCTGCCCACCTTCTGCGCCAACCTCCACTCTGGGCAGCCCTGGTGTTCATACCGTCTCTGGTGTTCGGATGGGCCCGCGAGCGGCACGACTCACTGGTTTCACCCACCGCATTGCACATGACTTACAACGCAGGCTTCATCGGATTCTTCCAGGTGGGTTGAGCTGTTGTACCACTAGTGCCTGAAGTGTCGAACCCCTGTAAACACCATGGCCATGCCATGCTCGTTGGCGGCGGCAATGACTTCTTCATCATTACGAGAACCACCCGGCTGGATCACGGCGACAATGCCTGCCGCTGCCGCGTTATCCATACCATCACGAAACGGAAAGAACGCATCCGATGCCATCACGGCACCACGCACATCCAGATTCTCGTCAGCCGCCTTGATTCCCGCAAT
>CALLPU010000533.1 GCA_938016235.1 uncultured Granulosicoccus sp.
CAACCATGTCCTGGCCACGGTTCATGCAGGCCATGGCGGATGAAATGTTGCGACTCATTGCGCGAAAGGATTCACTCCGATCGCTCGATTACCTCGCTCACCAACGCATTCTTCGATGGTTGTCACTGACGCGCCCTGCACACGTTGTCACAGGCGTAGGCCGGCTGACTGAACAGAAAATGGCCTTGTTAGTGCAAGCCCTGCCCGACGGCCGAATTCCTCTGGATCTGTTGCTCGAATCCATCGAGTCCAGAGGCATCCTTCTGCTACTCGGTTCAGGTGATGCGCAGCTGGAAGATCAGTGCCGCCAAATAGCCGCAAGGCACCCGCACTTTCTGTTTCTGAATCAGTATTCACAACAGCTGTCCGACATGCTGTTCGACAATGGCGATCTGTTTCTCATGCCAAGTTCCTTTGAACCGTGCGGAATCAGCCAGATGCTGGCAATGCGCTCCGGACAACCGTGCTTTGCGCATGCGGTAGGTGGCCTGAAAGACACCATCGCTGATAACAAGAACGGCTTTTTGTTCCAGGGAGATTCGCTGGCTGGCCAATCAACAGCCCTGTTGAAACGCTTTGATGAAGTACTGACATTGCGCGAACAAAAACCGGACACCTACAAAAAAATGGCCTCTGCAGCAAAATCGCAGCGGTACGAATGGCGCCACAGTGCCACCCGTTACCTCTCGGAACTCTACTCATGAAGTCGACACTCGAACATGCCGTTGTCAACGCCATCGTAGAAGGACGGCATCCAGAACCTTTCGCCGTGCTCGGCCAACATACGCTGGTACGAGGGCCAGAGGACAGCACCACGGAAGAAACGGTCATTCGGGCCTTTCAGCCGCACGCAGAAATCGCCTGTATCGTTGACGAAAACGAGCGTAAGGTAACCCTGGAAAAAGTGCATCCGCACGGCCTGTTCGAAATCGTGTTGCCAAAGCCTGTGGGTCCTTACCGCCTCGAACTCACTCGTGAGCAGCATCGCTGGGAGATCATCGATGCCTACTCCATGACATCGCCTATCGGTGAACTGGACAGACACCTGTTTAACGAAGGCACACACGAGTGGCTGTATCAAACACTCGGTTCTCACGCCATGACATTCAATGATGTTGAGGGTGTGCAGTTTGCGGTATGGGCTCCTAACGCACGGCGCGTCAGCGTAGTGGGCGACTTCAACGACTGGGACGGTCGGCGCCATGTGATGCGCGCCCATCCCGGAAGCGGTGTCTGGGACATCTTCATACCTGCTGTGGGCAATGGCTCACTGTACAAATTTGAAATCGTGGACAGCGACGGCAACCTTCTGCCACTCAAGCACGATCCATACGCACCCTACTTTGAACAGCCGCCGGGCAATTCCTCCATTGTGTTCCAGAGTCAATTCATCTGGGGTGATGAGGACTACCAGGCGCGCAAGAAAGGCGTGGATATGCGCGGCCAGCCTATCTCCATTTATGAGGTTCATGCAGGGTCCTGGCGCAAGAATCTGCACGGCCAGTCACTGACCTACGTAGAGCTTGCCAAAACATTGGTGCCCTATGTGGTGGAGAACGGATTCACGCACATAGAGCTCATGCCGATCACCGAACACCCGTTTGACGGTTCGTGGGGTTACCAACCCATTGGCTTGTTCGCCCCGACGTCCCGATTCGGCAGCCCCGACGATTTTCGTCACTTTGTGGATGCCTGCCACGCCGCTGATATCGGTGTCATCATGGACTGGGTACCGGCGCACTTTCCTACCGATGAACACGGCCTTGGCAAGTTTGATGGCACCCATCTTTACGAGCATGCCGATCCTCGCCAGGGCATGCACCAGGATTGGCAAACCCTGATCTACAATTTTGGGCGCCGCGAAGTCTCTAACTATTTATTGAGCAACGCACTTTACTGGATTCGCGAATTTCATCTCGACGGTCTGCGCGTCGATGCGGTGGCCTCCATGCTCTATCTGGATTATTCACGCGAACAGGGCCAATGGATACCCAACCGTTTTGGTGGTCGAGAAAACCTGGAAGCCATCGATTTTCTCAAGCGCATGAATATTCTGGTGCACGCCGAGGGCGGTATCACCATGGCCGAGGAATCCACGTCATTCCCGGGCGTGAGTCATCCTACTTACAACAACGGCCTCGGCTTCACGTTCAAATGGAACATGGGCTGGATGCACGACATGCTCGAATACATGAGCAAGGATTCTGCTTACCGTAAATATCATCACAACAGCCTCACCTTTGGCATGATCTACGCCTTCAGTGAGAATTTTGCATTGCCTTTCTCACACGATGAAGTCGTGTACGGCAAAGGTTCGATGATCAACAAGATGCCAGGCGACGACTGGCAGAAATTTGCCAATCTGCGCGCCTTGTACGGGATGATGTTCAGCTACCCGGGCAAGAAACTGAATTTCATGGGCGGCGAGATTGCCCAATACAGCGAGTGGGCACACGCCGACAGCATTCAGTGGCATCTGCTCGAAGAGGCCAAGCACAAAGGTATCCAGCAGCTGGTCAAGGATCTGAACCAGCTGTATGCAGAGCATCCTGCGTTGCATGAAACCGACTGTGACGGTGCAGGTTTCGAGTGGATAGACTGTGACGACATCGAGCAGAGCGTCATATCCTACTACCGCTATTCAAGCGACCGGAAACGCAGCTGCATCATCGTCTGCAATTTTACGCCGGTGATCAGAAATCACTATTCGGTCGGCGTCAATGAAGCGGGAACGTACCGAGAGATACTCAACACCGATCAAGAACAATACGGCGGCAGCGGCCAGGGCAATCACTCTCACGTGGCTGGTGAGTCGCAGTCAATTATCGCTCGCGCGGTACCGGCGCATTCTCGACCAGCGTCTTTGAGCCTGACATTACCCCCTCTGGGAGTGCTCATCCTGGAACAAACTGGCACCGCGACGAAAGCCTGAGATACACTGCGGCCCTGAGGCGACGTACAATACCGTGCTGAACTCGGGTGCCACACACTATGAAAAAACTGTTTGTTCTCGCGCTACTGGGCCTCGGGCTGGGTGGCGGTGTCTGGAAAGCGCAAAATCCTGACGGCACGGTAGATACCTTCCGTGCTCAGGCCGAAGCACAGCTGACGCGATTGAAAACCGGTGCCGAAGCCGTGCTGGCAGCGAGCCCTGATGCGTTGCAGCAACAAAACGCCACAGCGCAGGAGCAACAGGCGCTTGCCACCGAACAGAGCGGCATGATCGACGCTCTGACGGAACGCCTTGCACTGCTCGAAACAACCCTCGAAGCCGATGCCGCAGACAGTAACGAGGCCGCGGCAGAGCCACTGACCGCCGAGATTGCCAGCGAGCTGGGGAACACTCAGGCGCAGCTTGCCAGAACCTCTGAGCAACAGGCATCGCTGGAACAGAGCGTTGCTTCGGTGCAGACCAGCCTGACCGATATCCAAACGTCAGTGAAGGATGCTGCCGCTGGAAACGAGGCCGGTATCATCCGGCTGGATGCCATCGACAGCCGTCTGGAGCTGCTGGTCAGACGACTCGATGAACAAGGCTACGACGAATCCATCAGCAGCCTGAACGACACGCTGAGCACACTCCAAACGGATATCCAGAGCCTGGAGCAATCCCTGGAGCAACGCCAATCCGACATGAACAACGGACTGGCAGACGTTAATGAAAAAGTGTCCGCCCTGAGTTTGCGTCTGGATACGCTCGCCGCAACCGCAACGGTCGCGGCAGCGTCTGCCACAGACAGCGGTGCTGCCGACGCTGCTGAAGATTCTGATGGCACGGCGGCTGCCTCGCAGGCGCTGGCCTCGCTCAGCTCAGGAATCGATGAGCGCTTCAACGCGCTGGAGAGCCGTGTGCAGACGGTCAATTCGGATTCGCGCAAACTGACAGAAGTCAATGAGCAACTCGCAGCCTTGCAAAGCAGTATCGCTGAACTCAACGAGAAGTCTCAGAGCAACAGCCGCGCACTGGAAACACTCGGTAGCTCCGTAGACGGCTTGAAAACCGCCGGCGAATCGTTGTCAATCGATACCGTACAGGCTGAGATACGTGATCAGCTGGCTCTGGTGCAGTCGCAATTTGAAAGTGATGTTGCGTCTGAAAATGCAGATGCGCTGGAGAGTTTGCTGGATGCCACCCGCACGCGCATCCGCACACTCGAACAACGTGTGCAAGACCTGCCGGCATCATCCAGCGAAGCGGATAACGCACAGCAGATACAAACCGCACTCGAATCACAGATCGTTGCGCTGGAGCGCAGGCTCGAGTCCATTAACAGTGCGGATCCTGAACTGGCCAGTACCCTGTCCACCGTTCAGGAAAAAGTGGATCAGCTGGCCGCCAAGGAATTCGTGACGCAAGAGGATTTGCGCGCACAGAATGAAACGCGCTCTGTCGAGTACAAGATCTATTTTGATCGCAACAGCGCTGAGATTACCGATGGCGCCGCGAAGGTGCTGGAGTCTTTCATCGCACAAGAGAAAAACCGAACCACCGGAGTGTCCATATTCGGCTTTACCGATCGTCGTGGATCAGCCGCGTATAACCAGCAACTGGCCCTGCAACGAGCTACCAATGTGCGCTCCTATCTGATACAGAACGGTCTGGACTACACGAAAATCAAGGCGCTGACTGGATTGGGTGAAGACGCTGCGGCTGCGGTTCTGCCCGATAACGCCGATGACGCGCAGCAGCGAGTGGTCGTGCTGTACGCCGCACAACCGTAATCCTTCAGGGTGCATTGAAACCTATGAGCAGCCTGGATATACAGAACACCGACTGCCTGTTGATCATCGACGTGCAAAACGACTTTTGTGCTGATGGTTCTTTAGCGGTTCCCGATGCAGATTCCATCGTTCCGGCTATCAACAGCCTGATAGGCGAGTTCAGTACTATCGTGCTCACACAAGACTGGCATCCAGCGGGTCATTCCAGTTTCGCCAGTGTGCATGATGGAAAATCACCGTTTGAGTCTGTGACCATGCCTTACGGTGAGCAGACGCTATGGCCAGACCACTGCGTCCAAGGCACACCCGGGTCGCTCTTCCACTCAGCGTTGAACACCGACCCTGCGCAGCTGGTTATTCGAAAAGGGTTTCGGCACACGATAGATTCGTACTCGGCCTTCTATGAGAACGACCACTCAACCTCCACAGGCCTCACCGGTTACCTCAGGCAGCGCGCAGTCACACGCGTCTTTTGTGTGGGCCTGGCACTCGACTACTGCGTGCGATTTTCAGCGATCGACGCAAGGCGCGAGGGTTTTGATGCAGTGGTGTTAGAGTCTGCCTGCCGCGGCATCGACCTGGACGGATCCAACGACGCCGCTCGTCAGGCGATGCGTGAGGTTGGCGTGGAGCTGCAGACTTAACTTTCAGGTCAGACCACTAATGACCAGCAGACCACTGCTGAATATCGTCCAGCGTGGGTAAATCAGC
>CALLPU010000534.1 GCA_938016235.1 uncultured Granulosicoccus sp.
AACACCCATAGGTTCCATGCCATGAAACAGCGAATCAATCTGCGAATGAATGATGGAGGACAGAAACACGAAACCATCACGCACACCGCATCGATCCGAAGGCACTCGGATGACCCGCGGCAAGGATCGCGGTGCTCGCAGCAAGGCGAATCCGGAATCTCTGCCAAACGCGTCTACACCGCGTAAATCAATAATGAAATTCAGGCTTTTGTTGGTTAGCCTGGGGAACGGATGTGCCGGGTCCAGACCCAACGGACTGAGCACCGGAGCAATGCTGTTGATGAAGAAGTCTCGTATCCAGTCGCTCATCTCGGCACTCCAGCTTTGCCGAGTGAAAAAGCGAATGTCCTGAGCAGCCAGTTCGGGGATCAACACATCATTGAGTAATTGGTATTGCTTCTCGACCAGCGCGTGCGTTTGTCGATTGATCGCATCCATCTCCTGCATTGGAGACAAACCGTCTATTCCGGCACCTTCAATTCCACCCTGAATCTTCTGTTTTAGCCCGGCTACGCGAATTTCGAAAAATTCGTCAAGGTTGCTCGATGAAATACACAGGAAACGCAAACGCTCCAGTAACGGCACCGTACTGTCACTGGCAAGGTCCAACACGCGTTCGTCGAACGATAAAAAACTCAGCTCACGGTTCAGCAGAGGCAGTGATGCGTATTGCTTGCGTGACCAGCGTTCCGGTAACACGGCTTCGGTGGGGGCTTTACGATCACTCACTGGCTCTCTCCTGAACAGGATGCGTGTCGAGATACGTTACAGCAGCTTCACGCAGTTCCGGATAAAAACTGTCGAAGGGCTCCCGTAGCTGTTCGCGCAACGGTAGAAGGTCAGCCTGACTGATAGCCAGAGCGCCAAATCGCGGCGATCGCTTCGCCAGGCGGGCCAACGTATGTTCAATGGCGGCAATATCCCGATTGGCCACCAGAATATTATGCTCCTGCAAGGCAATCATGAAACGGCGCAGCGCGTCTGGCAACACCTCACGATGCTTGTGCAAGGCAGCGTGTACGTGTTCGGCATGAGATTCAAGCGATTGCTCATTGATGGCGTCCCAATGCGTGGCAAGGTAGTGGTCAAACAACACATCAATGACTATGCCAGCGAATCGGCGCGGAACCTCGTGCATGTTCCGACGCACCGGTTGCAGGGCTGGAAAGCTATCGGTAAAGACATCCAGATAACGATGCAGCCGAATCCCCCGCTCTACACCGGGGGCAAAACCCGACAGCTCACTGCCACGCACGAAGTCGCCACAAAACTGCCCGGCAATGAGCTCTGTATTATTAAATCCCAGCAAAGAATGGGCGAGGAAATTCATCAATGGACTCCTGTGGCCCAGTGGTCGAACGGGCTAGCCGTCCACTATAACGAGTACACTAGCGAATATGGATCTTACCCCTGAATTGAGATACAGCCGCCACACCGGCCTGCAGCAGATCGGTGAGCCGGGCCAGGCCAGAATCAGCCAGAGCCATGTGCTCATCGTTGGGCTGGGCGGGCTGGGCTCGCCGGCAGCGCTCTACCTTGCCGCAGCCGGTGTCGGCACCCTGAGTTTCGCCGACTTTGACACCGTAGAACTGTCAAACCTGCAACGCCAGGTAGCGCACACAACAGACCGGGTGGGTCAACTAAAAACCGCATCGGCTCGTGAAGCCTGCCTGGCCATCAACCCCGATTGCCACATTCAAACGCTGGACTACGCACTGGAGGCTGAAGAGCTCGACGAGCTGATCCCAAGCTGTTCGGTCGTGCTCGATTGCAGCGACAACTTTCCCACCCGGTTTGCAGTCAACGCCGCTTGCGTGAAGCATCGTGTACCGCTCGTCAGCGGTGCTGCCATCCGCTTCGACGGCCAGATCAGCGTTTACGATTCCCGTCGTGAGGATGCGCCCTGCTACCGTTGCCTGTACACGGAAGGTGACAACAGCGTAGACACCTGTGCACAGGCCGGCATTCTCGGCCCGGTGGTGGGCATGGTGGGTTGCGTGCAGGCCATTGAAGCATTAAAGCTGATTTGCGACATTGGTGACAGTCTTGCGGGCAGGCTTATCCTGTTCGACGGATTATCGATGGACTGGAACGAGATCCAGCTACGCAAGAACGATGCGTGCCCGATTTGCGCTTGAGTGACGGCCTGTAAATCAGGGCCCGAAACGTGCGGAGCCCTTGAACGCTTCACGTTGATACACCCGAATGTAATCCGCCTCAAACTTCAGTGGAAACAGCGCCGTGTCGTTAACATCCGGCGTGGGTGCCCACGCACTTCCAGCCACCAGATAGTTGACGATGTTCATCGGTTGCCTCGATACCTGCGGCCCAAAAATGCGCCGCACCTCCACACCGTCGATATACCAGATAACTAGTTGGGGTTCCCACAGCACACCAAAGGTATGCCATTCATTGTTGTCTGCATACGTGCCACCTGCCGGGTTGGCATGGGCCATGGTAGGCGCTGACCGCGTGATCTGTGTGTTCGGATCGCCAAAGTGGTAGCTCTGAAACGCATCGGGATCACCAAACGGGTTCTCACCCAGGTATTCAACGATATCGATTTCCGGGGCATGGTAGTTCACACCGGTACCAGCGTAACGGTGATAGAGATAAAAACTCGATAATGCACCACGCGCGCCACTGACTTTAAAACGACCCTCGGTGTAGCCGTACACGAACTGAAACCGATCGTGCGTGGACAGAGCACCTGACAGAAACTCACAACGATCCAGCCCCGTGGGATCGATTTCATCGCACACCGGCGGCAGATTCTCACGCAAGTTTTCGGGAACCGGAATCGCGTTAATTACCATCGATTCACCGGTGAATTCGAACGGGTCGTAACCAAAATCCGGATTCACTTGCGTATTGACGAAGTACTGCTGCTCGCCGTTGATGATTCGCGAGTCACCCCACGTGAGTCCGGTTTGCCACTTTTCCGGATCGATACCCGTGCCATTGAATTCATCAGCAAACACAAGGTCGAATTCGTCTCGCCATGTGGACACGGTGGATAGCTCTGTGTCATTAACAAACGTATCGTCATTACCCTTGTAGAAGTCGTTGTACAACGGTACGGCTGCGTCGGTGCGTTCCGGATAAGTAATGGTCAAGGGTTCCGATGCTGCAGATTCCAGCCCATCATCATCCACTGCAGTCACTTCATAGCTGTAGGTACGACCGGGCTCGGGTGCGTTGATAGAGCACTGATGGACGCGATCATCAAAGCGCGTGTAGTTGCAATCGATAAATGAGGTGGTTAGCCAGTACTTGTCGATCTCCGCCTGACTTCCTGCCGACGGATCAAGCTGGTCAGCACGCACGCGATAAATCATGCCATCGCTTCTGTAGATGGTGTATTCAACAATGCTGCCATCGTCATTGGATGGTGCCCAACTGAATTCCGCCCAATCATTAGATACCAGATCCAGTCGCAGATTTTTCGGCTGCGAGGGTGGCCCGCCCTGCACGGCTGATTCAGTATCCTGTTCCAGTCGTGAACCAAAGGGATCTGCAGGATCGGGAGACGCAATAGCCTGAGCCGGTGGGCTGCCCACGGCGATGCCATCAAAACGCATGCCCGTGGTGAGGTTGATGACGTTATATACGCCATCAGGAACATCGCAAAACCTGCCGCCCTGACAGAATTCACGGAAAAATTCAGCATCCTGAACCTGATACCAACCATCATCGGGCCAGCTTATTCTCGACCCCGTGATAATAACGCCTGCCGAGTCGCCGATCACTGGAACAGACTCAAACCGCTGCCCGGTGGTGTGATTGATAACGATGTATTCACCCGCACTGACCAGGCACGATTGCCCGCCTTCACACAGCGAGGTATAGGTGGTTGCATCCTGAACCTGGTACCAGCCGTCGTCCGGCCAGGTGATCAGATTGCCAGACACTGACGGCTGCGCCAGCACTTCACCATTCGCAATTGCGCCGAAAAATAATGCAGCGATACATCGGCTGAAACATGTTTTTACAGCTACGACACTATCCATCGCGTTTTTTTCCGCCGGCAGGGAGTCCTGTCGCAAAGTATAGCGTGTAATAACGGGGGAGCACATGACTCGAGCCCCCCGCACGACGGTAGTATTACCCGTTCAGTGCTGCGTGGACGGTGTTGTAGCCGCACCCTTGAACAGTGCCGCAACATCAACGGCATCGTAGTTATACACACTGTCACAGAACTCGCAGGTGATCTCCACCTTCCCCTGCTCTTCCACAATGCTGTCAACTTCTGCCTGCCCCAGCCCAGTGAGCATGCCGTCTGTGCGCTCGCGGGAACAACTGCAATGGAATCGCACGCCCACCGGATCAAACACACGCACACGTTCTTCGTGAAAAAGGCGGTGCAGTAACGTTTGGCTATCGTCGGTACACATTTCTTCATCCGTGAGCGTACCGCACAGCACGTTCGCACGTTGCCAACCATCAGCATCATGATAAGTGCGTTCCTCTGCCGGCAGCTTCTGTATCAATATGCCGGCAGCCGTTGAGTCTTTAACGGCCAGATACAGCCTGGTAGGCAATTGCTCGCTGGTTTTGAAGTAGGTTTGCAATGCATCAGCAATACATGAACCTTCCAACGGAACAATACCCTGATAAGGCTCCGCGTACGCACGCGCCTCAATGGTAATGATCATGCGAGCATCTTCACCAAAGGCACTTTCCAGATCAGTACTGCCCGGATCTTCATGCCATCGAGCCAGCCCGCGCACGGTGCCTTCATTGGTAACCTGCACCACCAGCAAATGGATGGGGCCCTCACCTCGAACCTGCAGGGTCAACTTGCCTTCAAACTTGATTGTGCTGGCCAGCAGCGTGGCTGCCACGAACGACTCACCCAGAATCTGACGAACCGAATCCGGATAGTCGGTTCTGGCCACAGCTTCAAGCCATGTGTCATCCAGCTGAACAAGATGACCACGCACATCGCAGGTTTCAACGAGAAACTTTTGTTGATTGTCGCGTTCACGCATCGTGTCTTACTCCAGGCGACGATAGAACCGGTCGCCCATTAACGGGGTTAAATACATCGGCACCTGGTAGCAGGCGATAAACAAGAGCAGCGGCTCCACTTGCGCTGCGGGCAAGGCCGTCAGGTACAAGGCAATATTGCGATTGCCCATGACAACGCCATACGCAATTCTACGATTCGCTGACAGCTTCAGAGCTGAAGCAATCATCACACCCAGACACTGCAGACCCGCATTGACCGCGATGGCCAATACCAGCATGGCCACGACATCACCCAACTGAACACCCGGCTTGTGCACCGCCGACATCAGGCCAATCACCATCAGCGCCAGAACGATTGCACTGGCCCCATCAAGCGCTTGGCCAGAGAGCATCACACCGCGAGAACGTAAACTTCGCAACACGAGCAACGCCAGCAACACCGCACCGACTATCAATACGAGCAGTACTACCGATGGTCGCAACATCATGGAGATAGACGAGGCCGGAAACAAGAGGTACAGAATGGGTAGGCATGTCAACGGTAGCAACGCGGTTCCCAACATCAGCCAGCGCATGGCCAGCTGCCCGTCTCCCTTGAGCAGCAATACCAGGTTGGGACTACCCGATATCGGCGGTGCAGCACTAACCAGGGTGGCGGCCAGCAACCAGATGAGCGGCACACCCAACACAGAACCCACCCCATAAACCACCAGGGGCAGCACAACCTGCGCAGCCATCATCAGTTTGCCGGTGCTGATCCATTGCGCAGCCGACAAGGCTTTCGCGACCGCCGCAGAATCGGGCAGCAGCCGCAGAACTGCAAGGAACAGCAACGCGCCTATGCACCAGGGTATCGCCAGCCGCATCGGTTCCGCAGCCGCTGGAAAAGCGACTCCTGCCACCAGACCCGCCGGTAATACCCATCGACCGTGTTGCCCGAGAAACTCCAGCGCTGAAACCAGCATGCTGGATCAGGGTTTGAGTTTTTCGCGCAGAATCTGATTCAGCTGGGCAGGATTGGCCTTGCCTTTCGATGCCTTCATCACGGCCCCGACGAAAAACGACAGCAGCTTCTCCTTACCCGCCTGATACTCCGCCAGCTGCGAGGGGTTCGCGGCGATTACCTCATCTATCATGGCCTCGATGGCACCGGTATCCGAGATCTGTTTCAGACCACGGCTCTCGATAATGTCATCAACTTCACCTTCACGCTCCCACAGGGCTTCAAACACTTGCTTGCCAAGCTTGCCAGACAAGGTGCCATCGGCGATGCGTTCAATCAGATTACCCAGTTGATGAGCGGTAACGGGCACATCGGCAAGCTCTGTGTCTTCCTTGTTCATGCGTGCAAAGACTTCACCCAATATCCAGTTGGCAGCCAGACGAGGTTCAAACGTACGTTGTTGCAATACTGCTTCAAAGTAATCGGCCGTTTGCCTGTCGTTGCACAACGCCTGAGCATCTGCTGCAGGCACTTTCAGCTCCTCGATAAATCGCGCTCGCCTGCGGGTGGGTAATTCAGGCATGTTCTTCGCCACGCCTTCGATGAACGCATCATCAATTACCAGCGGCGGTAAATCCGGATCTGGAAAATACCGATAGTCGTTGGCTTCTTCTTTACTGCGCATGGAA
>CALLPU010000535.1 GCA_938016235.1 uncultured Granulosicoccus sp.
GGCGTCAATTGCGTTTCAGGGATTCTTTCTTCGTTACAGGCAATTGGTGGGTACCAGTGCAACGCTTTCCGAGGTACGAGGCGAACTTGCTCGAGTTTACCAAACCACTCTGATTCAGGTGTCTCCGGAGCAACCATCGCAATTACTGACGTTGCCAGCACGCGTTTTTCCAACTCGATTGGAGCAGCTTGCTGTGCTGATCGAAGAAGTACGCACCATGCTTTCCCAGAGCCGTCCGGTGCTGATCGGAACACGCAGTGTTGAACAATCCCGCGGGGTGAGTGCTACGTTGCGTGCTCATGGCATCGAACACAGCATACTGGATGCCAGACAAAACGCGGATGAAGCAGCGATTGTTGCCCAGGCCGGACAGGCAAATCAAGTGACGGTTGCCACCAATATGGCAGGGCGAGGTACTGATATTCCTTTGGGTGATGGGGTAGCCGTGCGTGGTGGTCTTCACCTTGTATCGTTGGCGTTCAATGATACGCGACGTATCGATCGACAGCTCGTCGGACGCACTGCTCGCCACGGCGATCCGGGCTCATTTCAACAGCTGTGGACACTGGATGACCCGGCTCTGGAAGCGGCGTTACCCGTTAGCCTGATGAGGTTCATGAGACGCCTGATTGCTCACGGAAACTCATCACTGATCAAGCACACAGTAATACTGGGACTGATAAGAATCGCACAGTTACGAGTTGAACGACGCCATTGCGTTTTACGTCGACAGGCGCTAGTTGCACATGAGCGCGTTATACGGCAAGTCGCCCTAGATGGCCATTCAGAGCATCCTGTATGAATATACGCCTAACCTCTCTTCTGCACAGTTGCATACTAACAGCATTCGTTTTCGTGCTTTCGCCGTTGTCGGCAGGGGCAAACACCACGCCCTCAGAGAATTCGCTCGATCCGGGTCACGATTGCCTGATAGAACCGTTTTTGATAACGGATGTTGGCAGCCCAACGCAAGGTATCGTATCGCGCCTTCTTCTGGATCGAGGTGCCCTGGTCAAGCGTGGGCAGGCTATTGTCGAACTTGAAGCCAGCATGGAGCGTGCTGCCGCCAAGCAGGCTGCCGCCCGTACCGAAATGCTTGGCGAGGTACTAACGCGCCATGCTGATCTTGAACTTGCGAAGCAGGACAGCAAGCGATTTTCAGATTTGCACGCCAGAGGGCTCGCCCCTGAACAGCAGCGAGATGAAGCCGTGGCGAGAGAAAAAGTGGCTAATGCTGCGTTAACGCAAGCGCTGGATAATCAGACACTTGCAATGCTTGAATTGAATCGCACTCAAATTGCACTGGAGCAACGAACCATCAAAAGCCCGGTTGATGGCGTCGTTATCAACCCGCTGGTATTTCCCGGTGAGCTTGTTTACGACAATCCGATCATGACCGTTGCCCAACTGGATCCATTACGTGTCGAAGTTGTGTTACCTGCCAGACTGTTCGGAACGATCAAGGCCGGAAACGCGGGACATATCACGCCGGAAATTGAAAACGACTTGCCGCTGGCCGCGATCGTGGATGTGGTTGACCCGCTTCTCGATTCACGCAGTGGCTCTTTTGGTGTGCGTTTGCTGCTACCCAATGCGGATATGTCGGTACCAGCTGGTCAGAAGTGCCGCGTTCGATTTGTACCCAATGACGACGAATTGACAGTACCAGCAACGAATCCGCAACAGGGCAATGACCAACCACCGCACACACTTGGCGCAGCGGTGCCCTCTCACGCTGAATCAAGTGATTAGTGGCCAGGCGTTGCCATAGACTTCGGCGGCGCCCTGCCCCGAATTTCAGCGTGCAGGCGCTGGAATCGCGGCTGTTGTTTTCTGCCGATGCTGCCCTGTTCGCAGTCAATGACAGCCTACCTGACTATCAGCACGATTCAATCGCCAACGTTACACAGGTTGTTTCAAGTGTTGTCGATGCTGCTAACGACAGCGGCGAAACTTCACAAGGCACAGTTGCGAATGCACTGGTGGTCATTGATGCCAATGTCCCTGAAATTGACGCTCTACTGGCAGATCTTGCAGCTCGCGAACAGCCTTTCAGGGTCGTTGTCCTGGAGTCCGATAAAGATGCATTGACACAACTGAGTGACTTGCTACACCAGGAAAACAGCCTCACTGCTCTGCATCTCGTATCACACGGTGCTGATGAACAGCTGCAACTTGGTGGAGAGCAGATTACTACCCTTGATCTGCTCACCCGTGCCATGGATGTCAGTGCATGGCGCAGCGCCTTTACCGATGAGGCCGATATTCTGATCTACGGGTGTGATGTAGCCGCAAGTGATGACGGAAAAAATTTCATTGATACACTGGCACGACTGACACATACCGACGTTGCCGCCTCTGAAGATCTCACCGGTGGCGATTTGTCCAGTGGTGATTGGACGCTGGAGTATCGCCATGGAGATATCCAGCACAGCATTGTATTCAGTGACGAATTACAGCGGCACTATGAACACAGTTTCGCCGGCAAATTCGGCAACTCGCTGGTAGGGACAGACAATCAGGTAGTAGCGGGCAACAATGTGGTCAGTTGGCAAGACACCAACGGATCTACAGCAGATGTTTACACGCGAGAATACAAGACTTCAACAACAGCGCAAACCACGGGCAGTGAAGACGAAATTACCGCGCATCGGGAAATCCTGTTTGTTTCCCCTCAGGTTATCAACTACCAGCAACTGCTTGAAGGCATCAGCCCTGATGTGGAAATCCATATACTGGATTCCGAGCAAGACGGTGTAGAGCAGATAGCAAAAGCGTTAGCGGGTCGATCCGGCATTGACGCCATCCACCTGGTGGGTGACGGTGCAGCGGCGCAGCTGCATTTAGGCAGTAGTTTGCTGACACAGGACTCCATCAGCACCGAGTACGCACGACTGTTCGAGCAGATAGGCTTGAGCCTGTCGCAGAACGCCGATGTAATGATTTACGGTTGCAACTTTGGAGAAGGTCCGAACGGACAAGTTGCCATGCAGACCCTGGCAAAGCTGACCGGCGCTGACGTGGCAGCCAGCGACGATCGAACCGGTCATGTCAGTGAATTCGCGGATTGGCAACTGGAAGTGCAAACCGGCATGGTTGAAACGGCCGTATTCATCGAGGCCCGCTCGATGGCTGCATGGGAACATGCGTTGGCCACTTATACAGTCATCAATACCAATGATAGCGGTGCAGGTTCGTTGCGGCAGGCCATTACAGACGCTAATGCCAGTGCCGGTACCGATTCCATCGTATTCGCTATAAGCGGTAGCGGCACACAAATCATCAGCCTCGCCTCCGAACTGCCGGGCATTACCGAAACCATAACCATTGACGGGTCCACGCAATCGGGATGGGTTGAGCAAGACTTCATACCGGTTATTATCGATGGAAACGACCTGACGACAGGCATCAACCTGGCCGGTGGTTCGGACGGCAGTGAGATACGTGGACTGATTGTTCGCGACTTCAGCGATCAAGCTATTTATGTTGATTCAGTGAATAACCTGATTGCCGGAAACTGGATTGGGCAGTTCAACAGTGACGGTAGCGATGCAGGCGTCGGTGAAGCGGTAACCCGATACGGTATCACGAACTGGGATAACGCAAATAACAATATTGTAGGTGGCACAACAGCCGCTGACAGAAATGTCATCGTAACCGAAGGCACATCATCAGATGGGTTGTATATCTACAATGCCAACGGTTGGTCGGTATCTGGCAACTATTTTGGTACGGATACCACCGGTAATGCCGTGCTGGCGAGCACAACAAACCCGGGCAATGGCTTTATCACCACTAACGGCGTTATTGGAACGACGGTAGGCGGAGCAACGGATACCCATCGAAACATCTTTGCCGGTCTCCGTACAGGCGTGTACTTCCAGGACTTCACCACTGCGTCCAACTATGTCTACAACAACTGGTTTGGACTTGGAGCGGATGGCACTACCGTGCTGGGAAATCAATTTGGTGGCGTGTCGCTGTTTGATTCTCACCACACCGTTATTGGCGGCGCGGGAGGGCTTGGGAATGTCTTTGTCGGTTCGTCAGGCTGGTATGCCATCGATGTCGGCAACAGTAATGAAGGCACTATCATTCAGGGCAATTACATCGGTCAAAATGAAAGTGGTTCGGTCATCGCCGAAAACCTCGGAGGCATTTATGTCGACAATGTTCTCGGCGCCAGGGATGTCACTATCGGCGGCATAGCTACCGGTGAAGGCAATGTGATCCGCAACAGCGCTGGCGATGCGATCACCGTCTTTGACGTCGACTCTGCCGTGGCAATTCGTGGTAACAGCATCTTTGACAACGATGGATTAGGCGTAGACCTCGCGGGCGACGGAGTAACGCTTAATGATGCGGGCGATGCCGATACGGGCCCCAGCGGACTGCAGAACTGGGCGGTGCTGAACTCTGTATCGATAGCCGATGACGGAACATTCAGCTACAACCTGGATACGACCACCCTGGCGGCAGGAACTTACACGATTGATTTTTATGGCAGCAGAGATCGCAACGGCGGCCAAGTGCAAGGGGAACGCTATCTCGAAACCTTGACGGGAGTTTCTAATGGTAATAGTGCGCTGACCGGAACATTGACGGGTATCGACTTGACGCCGGGTGAATTCGTCACGTTGATTACTACCGATAGTGGTGGCAATAGCAGTGAGTTTTCTACCTATGCGTTTGCAAGCGATGGAGACAGTGACGGCGTTAGCCCAGAGGGGATAAAAGCTATCTCAACCAGTGAAGGTGGGTTGAGTATAAATAATGATGGTGGCAATGATATTTATCTGAAAGCTGACGATGGCGATGCATTGCTGGGTGGGTTAACAGTGCTGAGTTTTGAGACGCAGTTTGCTACCACTGATACCACTAATTTCGCACCGTTGTTGTCGTACGCCTC
>CALLPU010000536.1 GCA_938016235.1 uncultured Granulosicoccus sp.
CAGGCGAATGTGCCATTCTCATGCACTTCCGGTCCGCTCAACAAGTCGATTCCGGCTGATGACAGCTGTTCTATCATGCCGTTCATGTCATCAACGCGGTAATTGATCATGAAGGTAGATGCGCTCGGGCTGGACCACTCCGAGTCTTTATCGGCGAGATGCCACACGGTTAATCCGTTGTCGCTGGCCTTGTCATCCTGCCAGTTAAGGACTGATCCGCCAAACTCGGCGAGATCCATGCCCAGATTCTTCTGGTACCACTCGGCGAGAGCTTCCCTGTCACGGGAAGACTTGAAAAATACGCCACCAATCCCAGTAACACGAGCCATGGCTGTCTCTCGAAACTTGCCTGATGAACCACGATGATGCACTCAGATTTGGCGGGTTGCAACCCGACGCCCGGCCAGTCACCCTGATTGCCTGTCCAACTGGAAATAATTTTGTTGCTAAGTGATGCCTCCATCCTGACCGTTCTGATTCTGTTTGTTGCCTATCTCGTGCGCGGTATTGCCGGTTTTGGTTCCGGGCTTATTGCCATTCCATTACTGGCCATGTTGCATCCATTGTCGTTAGTCGTACCCCTGGTCGTGCTGCTGGATTTTCTGGGATCGGCAGCTCAGGGAGCAGGCAACAGGCGGGAAATACAATGGACAGAACTTTGGCCACTCCTGCCTTTTACGCTGGCTGGTTGTGCAGTGGCACTTTGGCTTTTCACCTCCATTGATGCGGATGCGCTGAAAATTGCGCTCGGGTGGTTCATTCTGTTTTTCGCCGTCTACCAGCTACTACCGCTTCCTGTATTACGCGGTTCACGCATCTGGGCAGGCCCAGCCGGCTTTCTGGGTGGGCTGATAGGTACTTCGTTTGGTACGGGCGGGCCGTTCTACATGATTTACCTGACCCTGCGTGGGCTGGACAAAAAAGCGATACGCGCAAGCTTTGCCACCTACTTTTTCATAGACGGCAGCATCCGCCTAACCGGGTTTGTGGTGACCGGTTTGCTGCAGTCAACGATGGTTCAGGTGTTACTGGCCTGGCTGCCGGCAGCTGCTCTTGGACTATTTGTGGGCGGGCGCGTCCATGTGGGTATATCCAATTCTACCTTCAAGTATTTCATCAGCTTGTTGCTGGTATTCAGCAGCTATCGATTGCTGATGACATAAGGTGTAGCGCTAGAGCCTACCTGTGTTTTCCACCGGAGCAGTTCAACAGCGGTTGAATCATCCACCCCGCCGATCAACGTGAACACACTGTGTACGCACGTTAACCGACGGCTTGTCATAGGCACCTGCTTTCAGCATCGCCCGGGTCCAGGGAATCCTCAGATGGCTTTGGATGTCATCAATTCGGCAATGTGGTCGGCTTGCCGAATGGCCAGAGTCACAATAGTGAGTGTCGGATTCTCCGCTGCACCGGTCGTGAACTGGCTACCATCGGATATGAACAGGTTGCTGATATCGTGGCTTTGTCCAAAAGAGTTGACGACGCCATCGCTGGCGTTTGCACTCATGCGATTGGTGCCCAGGTTGTGGGTTGACGGGTAGGGTGGCGTGGGGTGTGTCTGAGTAGCACCGACAGAATCGTACAATGCCTTACCTTGTTGATACGCATAGTTGCGCATGGCGACATCATTGGGATGATCGTCAAAGTGCACATTGGCCGCCGGCATGCCGTGTTGATCTTTCTCCTCTGACAGAGTTATCCGATTACTCTCTTGTGGCATATCTTCACCCACAATCCACATCCCAGCCAGATTTTCATACATATCCATCGTGGCAGCAAACTCGCGGCCCCAGGCTCCCGGGTTGATGAAAGCTGCCATGAACGGAACCCCGATGGACAAGGTCTCCATCTCAAAACCTCCCACAAATCCGCGAGCGGGATCGTGTCTGGATTCGTCTGTAATGATGCCAGCCATCGTAGTGCCGCGATACATATGCACGGGATTCTCAAACGAGGCATAGACAGAACCAGTCATGTGGCGCATGTAGTTGCGTCCTACCTGCCCCGATGAATTAGCCAGGCCATCGGGGAACATGCTCGATGCCGAGTTAAGCAGCATGCGCGGGCTTTCGATGGAGTTACCTGCAACGCAGACCGCTCTGGCAGACTGGCGTTGTTGATTGCCATCACCGTCGACATACACAACCGCGGATACCTTGCCATCTGAATCGTGCTCGATCATTTGCACATGGGCATTGGGACGAACTTCAAGATGGCCAGTGGCCTCACCTTGGGGAATTTCGGTATAGGCAGAGGACCACTTTGCTCCCATTTTGCAGCCTTGAAAGCAGAAACCCAGCTGGCGACAAGATGCTCGACCATCGCGCGGTTCGGAATTGATCGCCATGCGCCCTGTGTGGCAGTTCTTGTAACCGAGTTTGTCAGCACCCGCCTTCATGATCTTGAAGTTGTTGTTACCCGGCAGCCCTGGTATGCCGTTCGTGCGGGTGACACCCAGTTTGTTTTCAGCCTTGTCGTAGTAAGGCTCCAGATCTTGTAGAGTCAGCGGCCAGTCAAGCAGGTTGGCGCCATCGACGTTACCGTATTCGCTCTGGGCGCGAAATTCATGGTCCTGAATACGCAAGGAGGCGCCTGCCCAGTGCACGGTGGATCCACCGACGGCTTTAACTATCCAGGCCGGAAGGTTGGCAAAGTCCTTGGCGACCCGCCAACTGCCGGAGGTAGTGCGCATATCTGTCCACGCCAATTGTCCGAAGCTGGCCCATTCATCGTTTATGTAGTCGGGAGGTAAGTGCCGGCCACCTGCCTCCAGGGCAACAACGTCAATACCTTTTTGTGCAAGTTCGTTAGCCAATGTGCCACCGCCAGCACCAGTGCCAATAATAACAACGACGGAATCGTCTTTTAATTCAAAGGGAGCAGTCATGAAATCTCTCCTGGAGAAATTGAGTTTTGTTGATGAAGTGGTGTGAACTCCTGATTGATCGCAGCCGGGCTACAACCAGTTCACATCGTCAAAACCGCGGTCCAGATAACCGCCTTTCTCAAAGGATGAGCCTTCATAACCCAGTAGTTTCCAAACCGCTTCCTGGTTGTACAAACCCACAACCAAACCCCCTCTGATGGTTTGAAAAAACTCACTCTGCTCCATGGATTTCAATAATGCAACACGATCAGATTCCCAACCGACCGAGAGATAGTTCGCATGACCCTGTGCTCTCGCTTGAGTATCCAATGATTCCACACCGGCTTCCAGCATGGCCTTGAATTCGGCATCTTCGGATGCCTTGTCATCGTGTCCCTTGACAGCAAGCGCATAGAGTTCATCCCCGAACCGATCATGAGGATAGACGTCACGCGCCATTTGTACCAAGGTGGCCATGACTTCGGGAGACAGCGATTTTACTTCCATGGCCCACGTGGCCGAGCTGGCGGCTATGAATCCGCTACCTACCAGGAAGCTGCTTCCCAGCCCCAACCCCTTGGACAATAGTTCTCGACGACTAAGCCGATAGCCTTCCAGTTTTTTCTTGACGAACGTGACCGTGCTCGCCGGATGCGTTTCGTGATTCATCGTTATTCTCTCCTGAGATGCTGGATCAATGAGGTGTAGTGGTCTGTCAGTTTGTTGCTGACTTGTGGTTATTGGTGTTTCTGTAGAATGTGTTATTACTGAAAGAGCTCCCCGTATACCCAATACGCTTCGCTTTTTCTGCCTTGTTCTAACGACGCTGGGAACAAAATGTCTGTGACTAAATTAACCGCACGAACCACTAGGTGAAACGCCCGTGCTTTTGCAGTACTTCAATGGAGTATCCATCGGGGTCAGTCACAAAAAAGAATTTTGCAAGCAGGCTGCCCTCTCGGTTGAATTCAACAATATCCCGAGGTGAATACCCCAGTTCAACAAACCGGGCATGCTCGGATTCAAGATCATCTACGCATACGGCAAAATGCCCGTAGGCATTGCCCAGATCATAGGGCTCTGTGGAGCCTTTGTTGACGGTGAGCTCCAACTCGAAACTGTTCTCCGAATTACTGAGATAGATCAGTGTAAACGTCTCGAAGTCCAGCCGGTCTGCAATGCTCAGCTGGAATGCCTGTTGATAGAAATCAACTGATCGCTGTTCCTCAAGAACGCGAATCATGGAGTGAATTGCTTTAGCCACTGTGTCAAGCCTGCCAGGTTGGAAATACTCCATCCTAGGCGGCCGTGGTGAGCTAAGGTGTTATCAGGATACTACGTGCTCGAGGCTGGAATTGCGGGGCGTTTTTTATGCCTCACCAGGCCGTTCGCCCAGTGTTTGGGTTGCTCGAATGTGGGCCTAAATGGCCATGCCGAACAGGTTGTCAGCGTGTCCGATAAATCCTCAAGACCTATACGACTTCGGCCTGTTTCTCGAGATAGACCAGACAGGCACACCTTAACAGTGAAGCAAAATTACTGGCCTCGCCATGCAACGCGACAACTTCAGTGTGTACCTTTGAAATGAATTGAGGCGTGGAGACGTCTTCACACTCGGCCATCTCGTCAAGGATGTTCCAGAATTTGCGCTCCAGACGCACACTGGTGCACTGGCCGTTGAGTCTGATGGACCGGGTCAGGAATTGATAATTACTTTGCTTCTGGCCTGCAAACAATTCGCACATTCGACGATATCGGGTCCTATGGTGCCTGGCAGACTTGCGCCCGCTCCGGATCTGAAAATCCAGTCTAGCGTGAAATAGTGCTTTTGTCCCTGCAGCAAACCTCCCGCTTTGTGCAAGACAGGCGCAGAGCCGTGATGCGCTGTGGTTTTTGGCGCCGGACCAAACTGCTGTTCTGCCTCAGGTTTTGCTACTCTGCGCATGTCCATCGCCCACTCAACAGCAGACAACACGATTCGATGAGCCGTCCAGAAATCAGTCCCAGCCTGCTCGCGCTACTGCGAGATGTTGATACGCCTACGGTTTGCAATGCCATCGAGGTTGCTCAGAAGCAGCGAGGCTTCGCCGCATTCACTCGCAAGAGCATGCTCAGTTCAGCGCCGGAGGCCCCCGCCATGGTGGGTTTTGCCCACACGGCTAAAATTGCAGCATTGCATCCGCCGACAGAGCCGCCCGATGTGATCAAAGCGCGACGTCTAGCCTATTTCGAGCACATGAGCGCCGGTGAGGGACCGTGTCTGGCTGTGATCGAGGATGTTGATTTCCCGGATTGTATCGGCGCGTGGTGGGGCGAAGTGCATACCGCAGTGCACAAGGGTCTGGGCCTTATGGGGGCGCTGACCAATGGCGTTATGAGAGATCTGGGTGATTTGGCTGACGGGTTCCCGGTGGTTGCAGGGTCAGTCGGCCCTAGTCACGGGTTTGTGCACATTCGTGATCTGGCCTGCGACGTCAACATCATGGGGCTGACCGTGAAGGAAGGGGACCTGATACACGCCGACCGCCACGGTGCGCTGGTGATACCACCTGAGGTTCTGCCGGTGCTTGAATCCTCTATTCAGACGTTGTTTGCATCGGAGCGCATTATTCTGGACCCAGCCTCGCAACCGGGCTTCGATCTCGATAAGCTCAAAGCTGCCTGGCGAGAATTTGAAAAGGCGCGAACCTGACAGCCCTTACGTGACGACTTAATCGTCGTCGTCATCATCATCGTCGTTGAAGCCGCCGGTGGTGTTGTTGTTGTCACTGGCAAATATGTCGCGCCGTTGGATCTGCGGCTTGGGCTTGAAGGCCCATTCGCGAGTACCAGGTATCGGGTCAAAATTTTCCAGATACCAGATATCGGCCTCTATCAGCTGTTCGTTGTTGGTGGCGAGCATGAATGCCAGTTCGCGTTCCATATCTTCGAGGTTATAGCCACCGGCAACCGCTGTCTGACCGCTGATCTGACGCGCTGTGTCCTCAATCTCCTCAGCAATGATGAGCAGAGACTCTGCGGAATCGGCATTAAGCCCAAAGTTGATGTAGGTGCTTAACGTGGCAGCGTCCTCAAGGATACGATTGGCTTTACGCCAGATATCCGGGGCATAACTTTGAATGGCTCCCGAGGCGTCGTTGGTTCGTGCTGATTCCTGAGTATGGAATAGTGCCTTGGAGATGGTGTCACGCAAGCCGAGTGGCGCGGAACTGGCCTCTCGGTTTCGCGGGTCATTGATTTCAGCCATGTCAAACACTCGGCGCTTGGCACCAATGAAGTCCTGTGATTCAGCGCGTCTGACAACTTCTGAATTTGTGTCGATGATTGCCTGCAGAATCGAGCGAGCGTGCTGCAGCAGTGACTTTCCCTCTTGTAGCGAGGAAGAGGCCACTAACACCTGGCCTATATGGCCCTGGGCCAGCGTCGGCGCCTTGTGAGGTGTCAGTGCGCTGCAACCAGAGGTAAGCAGTGATAGCAGAAGCAATAGCAGCGTTTGTCTGGACATGTTCCGGCTCTGAGTGGTTTTGACTATTTTCCCAGATAGTATGAATTATTGAGGCGCTTGTATTACAGTATTTTTTACTCTTAACGGGGCAATATTCACCCACTTCCCGTGTGCGCTGTGGCAAGTCGGGGCCATCTTTTCACAGATATTTCAGTGCAAGCCAGACGAAAAATAGATTGAAAACGGCGTTTTCACAGAAACTGGCCATGGCCCCTGACGCGATGAATAGCCATTACAATACCGGCCCGTCACGTGCTCTGCAGATGGCTGAGTGAAGCAACTCAGCTAATCGCAGTCACTTTCACAGGTTTTCGTTCTCTCGTGGCTTCCAAATCTGATCAGCGTGGGCGATTTAGCGCTTGCGTTCAAAGTCCTGCACTGGTTGCTGATCTCAAGCGTACGCTGAAGTTAGGCGTGCCACTGATCGGCGCGCAGTTGCTGCAAATGGGCAACGGACTGGTAGACGCTGTAATCGCCGGGCGTATTGGAAGTACTGAGCTGGCGGCAGGGGGGATTGGCGCCAGTTTGTGGTTTGTTGTGTCGTTATCCTGTATCGGCGTCATGGCTGGTTTGTCCCCTACGCTCTCTCGTTTGATCGGGCAGAAGCGCAGGGTGTTTGTGGGCACCATATTCAGGCAGGGGGTCTGGCTCGCTCTGCTAACTGGTCTGCTTGCGCTGATGGTGCTGTTGGTGATCGCCAGCAACGTTGCGCGGATCCCCTTTGCGCCAGAACTGCCTCCTTTGATTCAACAGTACTTGTATGGCGCCTGCTGGAGTCTGCCGTTTGTTGCGCTCGTCATGGCTGCCAGGAATGTCTGTGAGGCCACCGGCTTGACCCGGCCAGTTTTGCTGGTGACCGCGTTTGGTCTGCTGGTTAACATTGTGGCCAATCTTGCTCTGGGTCTGGGATGGTTCGGTTTCCCCAGACTTGAGCTATTCGGAATTGGTTTAGCGACAACGCTGGTGAATATCTGTATGGCTGCTGTCTTGTATCTGCTATTGCGCGGGCCTCGATTTGTGCGCTTTGGGTTGTTTGCGGCGTTGGATTCTCCTCGATGGGAACATCTGAAACCGATGTTGTCGCTTTCCATTCCCATATTTCTGGGTATGTTGTTTGAGGCGGGTTTGTTTGCCGCCACCGCGGTGCAAATGGGCACCATAGGTGTGGTTGAGTCTGGCGCGCACCAGATTGCCATTACAGCCTCAGCGTTTTGTTACATGTTGCCCCTGGGAATGTCGTTTGCCCTGACGGCGCGCATTGGCCGTGCGGCCACACACACCAACAAGGCACCTGTGCGTCTGCGCATTGCCAGTGGCGCCATTTTGCTGGTTGTGATGTCTGCTTGTACCGCGCTACTTCTGGTCCTGTTTCGATACGACATCGCGGCCATCTATACCAGCGACCCCGAGCTGATAGCGTTCGCTGGAAGTCTGTTATTGCTGGGCGCCGTATTCCAGCTCTCCGATGGTGCTCAGATCATGCTCATCGGCGTGCTGCGGGGCTTGCATGATACGCGCGTACCCATGCTGATCAATGCGTTTTCCTACTGGGTAATAGCGTTTGGTTTCGGTATGTTTTGCGCCTACGTCCTTGAATGGGGAGCCTATGGGTTGTGGGTAGGGCTGATTACCGGACTGACGGTTGCCTCTGTGTTGCTGGCGCTGAGGCTTCGTTATGTTGTCCGAATGATCAGGGCCTGAAGTATTTTATGCAGGCGGGCCTTACGGTGTTCCATCCTGTTGAGAATGCATCCACAACAACCTCTGGCAAAGCTCCGTCTTGTGTAGCCTCAAGGTTTTGCGACAAGTGGGTCATGGAACTTGCACCCAGTATGATCCCATGCGCAGCCGATGACTCATCAGTCGAGATCAATGAGCTCTGTTGATCATTGGCCAGTTCAGAGTGGTGTATCAACCATCGGATCGCGGCGGCAGCCGGTTCAATATGGGCTTCCCGGCAGGTAGTGGCGATCTGGTCGATAACGGTGAAATACTCCGGTTTCCAGTAGCGTTCCTGATAGCCGTTAAACGTGGCAAACCTGCCGCTATCCGGCACGGTTTCCATGGACAGGTGTTTGCCCGACAGCATGCCTCCGGCCAAGGGGTTATAGGCGTAAAAGGCCAGATTGTAGTGGCGAAGACAGAGTAGCAGCTCACGTTCCACGTCTCGTGTCAGTGCGTTGTACATACCCTGATACACCGAAGGTTTTATCCAGCCTTCTTGATTACAAATCTCCACGATTTCCGCAACCTGCCAGGCAGCGTAATTACTCAAACCAAATCGTTTGAATTTGCCTTGCTCATGAAGCTCGGCTACCGCCTGCAGTGTCTGTCGAATCGGTACAGATAAATCGGGGGCATGCAGATAAAACAAATCCAGTGACTCTAGCTGTAATCGTTTCAACGATGTGTTTAGCTGCGTGCGAACTGAGTCTGGCGTCAGGCCGTTTTCGGCCGCCGGGTTTGCTTTTCCCGCTATTCGGGTTCCAGCCAGTTCTCCCTGGATCTGTAAGCGTCCGAGTAGTTGTTCAGTCTCTCCTTTGTTGTAAACAAAGGCTGTATCGATTTCGTCGTGCGGCGTTTGCCTGAACGCACTGAGCATGGACGAGGCAACAGACTGATCTACCTGATCGCTGAAGGTCATGGTGCCGAGAATGATCTTCATGCAAGTATCGCTGATGAGGAGTCATGCATAGTATAACTCGGCGCGAGTGTTGATCGCTTACACTACGCGCCTTGAGTTTGATGAATTGGATACGAAGACGGTTATGAGTGATAGAAAAGCAGCAGTGGTGACAGGGTCGAGTAGTGGTATCGGTTTGGGGATAGCCGAGAGCTTCGCCAGCAATGGCATGAATGTGGTGTTGAGCGGAATAGAAGATGCCAGTGAGGTGGAGCCCATTCGTGCACGCCTGGAAACTCAGTATTCCGTTTCCGTCATCTATGTGCGCAGCGATTTGACAGTGGCAGCGGGAGCGCGTCATTTGATCAAGGCGGCACAGGACGCCTTTGGGCGTATCGATGTGCTCGTTAACAATGCCGGTATTCAGCACGTCTCGCCGGTCGAGGATTTTCCTGATGAAAAGTGGGAACTCATCCTGTCGCTGAATCTGTCCGCAGCATTTTATACCTGCAAGGCAGCTTTGCCCATGATGAAGCAGCAGGGCTGGGGCCGAGTTATCAATATTGCCTCCGCGCATGCTTTGGTGGCGTCACCGATGAAAGCCGCCTATGTGGCTGCCAAACACGGTGTTCTGGGGTTTACCAAGACACTGGCGCTGGAAGTGGCAGAGCAGGGCATAACCGTAAACGCTATCTGCCCAGGGTATGTCTGGACTCCACTGGTGGAAAAGCAGATACCGGAAACAGCGGCAGCTCGCGGTATGACATCCGATCAGGTCATCAATGATGTGATTCTGTCATCTCACCCGAACAAGGCCTTTGTTACCATTGAGCAGGTGGCTGCCCTGACACAGTTTCTATGTTCCGATAGCGCTGAATCGATAACGGGTAGTGCTCTTCCGGTTGATGGCGGTTGGACGGCACACTGATGACGATTGAACTTACTGTCCTTGCTCTGGCGGGGTTGCTTCAGGTTATACAACTGGCGCTGATGGCAATACCGGCTAATCTGGAGCTGGGCGTTGGTAAAACGCTGTCGCCGCGTGATCAGGATCGTCTCGGTGGTTCCCTTGAGACGCAAGTCAGCACCACAACCGCTCGCCTCATGCGGGCAATGAACAACCATTTTGAAGCGCTCACGCTCTTCACCGTTGCTGTAGTGGTGGTGAGTCTGTCGGGTCAGTCCAGTGCCTTGACCCAATTGTGCGCGTGGGCCTATCTGATTGCGCGTGTGTTGTACATACCTGCCTACGTGTTTGGGTGGGTGCCCTGGCGCTCGATGATCTGGATTGTCGGCTTAATGGCCACTGTCGTTATGATTGTGGCAGCGTTACTGACCTGACAATCTACCTGGGCTGGCAAGAGGATCTGTCTCGCCTGGACAAACCGTTGGATTCAGTGACAGCGCGGGTGCCTTCGTGCTCAGGCTAGTCTGACTTGCCCAGGAGCGATTTCAAGTCAGCGAACGGATTGTGTGTGGCAGTCTCTGCCACATCTTCCTTGCCATAGGTAACTTGCTCGACATAGCGCTGGTGTTCATTATCGTGGCAATAAACACAGAGCAACTCCCAGTTACTGCCATCGTTTGGATTATTGTCGTGATCGTGATCCCGATGATGAACCGTGAGTTCTGACAAGTTGCTTTGTTCGAACTCCCGCATGCATCTTCCACATACCCACGGATAGAGTTTCAGTGCACGCTGTCGGTACCCGTTTTCTCTTGAAGCGTAGCTCTTTCGCGCATCTGCGACCAGTTTGTCGAGTTTAGCGTTGTTGGGTGCTTTCATGAGGAGTTGTCTGGTCGACTGGTTGTGACTATCGAATCCTGTTTATAAGACATCGATCCTGTCTTTGTAAAGCAATTAACCCAAACAGTGCATGAAACGCCGAGCCCATCCGCAAATGGCTGGGTGGTTTCTTGTAGATAAAATGAACTACGGAATCAGGAATCAGGAATCAGGAATCAGGAATCAGGAATCAGGAATCAGGCAGCATCCCTGCGCGATTGGTGA
>CALLPU010000537.1 GCA_938016235.1 uncultured Granulosicoccus sp.
ATATAGAAGTCATCTACGACCACGTTATCCTTGTGCTCAAAGGTGTCTCATTGAGCGTTCCCAAGGGTGGGATTGTCGCGATTCTGGGCGCAAATGGAGCGGGCAAGACCACTACACTCAAGGCGATTTCCAACCTGTTGCAGGCGGAAAGGGGCGAGGTCACCAAAGGCACCATAGAGTTTCAGGGGCAGCAAGTGCAATCGCTGTCACCCAACGAATTGGTGAAACGCGGTTGCATTCAAGTGATGGAAGGGCGTCATTGCTTCGGTCACTTGAGTATTGAAGAAAACTTGCTGACAGGCGCCTTTACACGTAAAGACGGCAAGGCGGCAATACGCCGGGATATGGAAATGGTGTACACCTATTTTCCACGATTGAAAGAGAGGCGAAGTTCTCAGGCAGGTTATACCTCGGGTGGTGAGCAGCAAATGTGCGCTATTGGCCGAGCCTTGATGTCCAGACCTTCAATGATTTTACTGGACGAACCCTCCATGGGGCTGGCACCGCAACTGGTGGAAGAAATATTCGATATCGTGAAGCAGCTTAATCAGGACACAGGCGTCTCGTTTTTACTGGCCGAGCAGAACACCAATATCGCGCTGAAATATGCCACCTACGGGTACATTCTCGAGTCAGGTCGAGTGGTGCTCGACGGAAGTGGAGAGGCGTTAAGCGAGAATGCCGATGTCAAAGAGTTTTATCTGGGCACTGGCGGTGAAGGTCGGCGCAGCTTTCGTGAGGTGAAACACTACAAGCGACGCAAACGCTGGCTGGCATGATGAATTCGCCCCTATTTGATGATTTGGATACCGTGCCATCCGAGACGCGAGAGCAGGCGCTGTTTGCAGGTTTTGCTGAAAAGCTGCAGCAGCTAACAGCAACTTGCCCTGGCTTGGCGCGTCATTTGAGCGAACATGACCTGGACGCCATACACGATCGGGCCGCGTTGCAACAATTACCGGTGTTGCGCAAAGCCGAACTGATGGCAGCGCAGCAACAGATGCCTCCCTTCGGTGGCTTTGTGGATGAATCAGCGCTTGAAGGTTCGCGCGTGTTCATGTCACCGGGCCCTGTGTTTGAGCCGCAGTTGGCAGGTGCTGATCCCTGGCAGTGCGCGCGAGCACTGTATGCGGCAGGCATACGACGTGGGCATCGCGTCCACAATGCGTTTTCGTATCATCTGACGCCGGGTGGTTTCATTCTTGACGAAGGGGCCCGTGCGTTGGGCTGCGTGGTCTTTCCGGCCGGTGTGGGGGGAACCGAAAGCCAGGTACAGGCCATTCGGCAGCTGCAATCCCAGGTTTATGTCGGCACACCGGATTATCTGCAGGTTTTACTGGATCATGCCCGTGGTGAAGAGGCTCCCTTGAGCAGCCTGACTCATGCGCTGGTGTCTGGCGGCGCACTGTTTCCGTCGATGCGCCAGCAGTATCAGGATCAGGGGCTCCATGTGCAGCAGTGCTATGCCACGGCTGATCTGGGTGTGATTGCGTATGAGACCGCCACGGGTAGCACCATTCATCCGGGGATGGTGGTCAATGAAAACCTGATCGTTGAAGTGCTGATCCCCGGTACCGGCAGGCCGGTACAACCCGGGCAGGTGGGTGAGGTGGTCGTTACCCGGCTCGACAGTGCCTACCCGCTACTTCGATTTGCAACCGGTGATCTGTCTGCGCAGCTTGTCGATCCCAGCCCCTGTGGTCGAACGCAGATGCGATTGGCGGGATGGATGGGGCGAGCTGATCAAAGAGCGAAGGTGCGTGGCATGTTTGTCGATCCGGTTCAATTGCAGGTGTTGCCTGCGCAGTTCCCTGATCTGCAGCAGTGGCGTGTGGTGATCACCCGGGACGGTGACCGCGATTCGATGCAGTTGCTCGTGACGCTGCGTTCCGAGGCCTCTATGCCAGCTGATGACTTACCAGCGTACAGGGAGGCACTGGCAGAATCGCTGAAGGCGTCAACAAACCTCAGTGGCAATGTGGCCATCGTTGATGAGCTGCCGGATGACGGCGTTGTGGTTGATGATCAGCGTAATTACGAGACTGATTGATGGCGAACTCGCTGGCAGGCAAAGGAGTGACAGAGATTGATCGCGAGAAGACGCCGGTATCGCTGCGAACGATAGCCATGCCATCGGATACCAATCCGAACGGGGATATTTTTGGTGGGTGGATCTTGTCGCAAATGGACCTGGCCGGTGGGACGCATGCGTTCTATGTAGCGCAAGGGCGTGTTGCCACGGTCGCTGTTACTGCCATGAAATTCTACAAGCCTGTGAACGTGGGCGACGAAATCAGCTGCTATTGTGCCACCCATGAAATAGGCACTACCTCAGTTACCGTGGGTGTGGAGACCTGGGTTCGGCGACGCAGGCTGGCCGTAGAAGAGCAAGTCACTGAGGGGCTGTTTACGTTTGTGGCCATCGATATCAACGGCAGGCCCAGGCCGATTCGTGAGCCCGCAGAAGATTTTGGCAGACGCGGTATGCCGGACAAATAGGCTAGCCGGTTTCGCAGGCTCTTGCGGGTACACTTACCTCATACTTTCAAGCTCCAGGGTTTTCTCAATGACCTCTCATTCGTGCTTATGGACACCAACGCCTGCACGTGCCGCGGCCACGCATGTCGAGCAGTTCCGGCATACAGTCAACCGTCTTTATAATCTGTCACTGGCGAACTACGATCAATTGCATGGGTGGTCGGTTAGTGAGCCCGAACGCTTCTGGACAGCTCTATGGGACTATGCGGACGTCATGGCGTCCCATCGAGGCACTGTGGTGTTGGAGAATGCATCGGCCATGCCGGGTGCTCGCTGGTTTCCAGAGGCATCACTGAACTTCGCCGAAAATCTGCTGCGCGGTAAAGCAGATGAAATAGCGTTGATATTCCAGGGAGAACAAGGTGAGCCGTTGCCGATGACTCATGGCGAGCTTTACCGGCAAGTAAGGGCAGTGGCATCCGGTCTGCGTGAGTGCGGTGTTGTAGCCGGGGATCGT
>CALLPU010000538.1 GCA_938016235.1 uncultured Granulosicoccus sp.
GCAATCGGGAGAGCTCGTCGCGTCGTGTGATGTCGACCTCCTGTCGAAATTCATCGATAAGCTGTTGCAGCAAAACTGGATCTGCACGTAATCTGGCCGCAAGCCGCTCAAACTCGGCATCGCTTAACAGCCGGTACCCCAGAGTTGTAACATCCAGCTCGCCCAAACTTGCACTGCCATCAGCTGGGACGGGAGTTGCATTAATGGAAGGACTTGCTGACGCACTGATAGCCGCAGCATCCCCGGTGCCGTTGACGGTAGCGCCGGAAGCAGATTCCGTGACCGAAAATGGCGATGCTGGCGACTCAGGCACCTCAGTGGCAACCGGGTCTTCGCCCGCAACGAGAGGAGTCGGGTTGAGATCAACTGGTGAGCGCGGCCACCACCAGACAACTGCAGCCGCCGTCAACGCACACACCGCAAATCCACTGGCAATGAGGTGTGTGCGTTGCACGACTTAACAACTTATAAACTTAAAGCGGCTGTGATCAATCCAACTGATTGAACGGTGAACCGATGGAGAAGGGAAGGCGTTGATCGGCATTGGGTTGGTTCTTGGCCAGTTCCCAACCGCCACGAACGAGACTTAATCCGTCTCCACTGGCCGTGGTGAATTGATAGAACATGGGAATGCCTGCGCACGCGCCAGTAGAAAATCCCATGGCGTCCGGTGTTGAGTCAACAACGCCGGGTGTCAGCACTTCCACTCTAGCCTGAAGACGAGCCCAGGTTTGTGGTCCAACAATACCGTCGTCCGTCAGACCTTCAGCCCGCTGGAAGGCCTGGACAGCGGCTTCACTGCCCGGTCCATACTCACCATCAGCAAAGGCTGTGTAATCGTCGCCTGTACCAAAACCTGTGCAGAACGCTACGCGCTGAACACCCACCGAGTAGAGGCTGTCCGCAAACTGACCGTTGACGGTGCTGCGCTTGATCACGCAGTTGTCGTCCCACGTAGCAGTCGATGAATTATTATCCGTGCCATTTTCACTGCCGCACTGGTTGGTCTCTGATACATCGGTGAATCCGTCATTGTCCTCATCGCCTGGTACATCGCTGGCGTTGGCTTCCGCCTCTGTCTCTCCGGTCCTGTCATCAAAACCATCCAAGTCCAGATCCACAAAATTGTCTTCGGAGTCAAGTATCAAGTCACCGTCGGCGTCGGGATCCAGTGAATTGATAATGTCATCATTGTCAAAATCCTGATCACCCAGCGGCACCGTGTCACCACTGCTACCACCGCATGCCGTTAAAACACTGGCCATGCCGGCAATCACCAGGCATCGGCGGGTGCCTCTGCCAACTCGAGAAATCATTTTTACCATATCGCTCTCCAAAGGAAGTAAATTGCACGATTCGTTCAGGGTCAGGTACTTTTCAGATGCAACAATACCGTGAGACGGACCACCTGGGGCGTCCTCGTCGGGCATAGTTTAGTTCATCCAAGTCTGTACGCACTGAATCTGAATAGCACAGACGCTGCCAAACAGTTCTGTATCGCGTCTTGTAAACTTACTTGGGAGCGTTTGCAGCAGGAGCAATCTCGCGACTGACCATCCTGATCAGTCTGCTTTTCTACACATTTTCATCACGCAGGCCCGCTAAACGCCTTGAATACGTGACTACACCGACTTAGCGCGGATTCATGCTGATGCGAATATATCTACCGCGCAAGCTCAAGGGAGTCTTATCAGCGGGGTAGATTGCCAAGTGTCAACGACTGTAAAACCACCTGTGTCGATGGTCAGGTTCGTTAATGAACCGCAAACAGAATCACGCGGCGACAGACTCATCAGCTGAATTTCCAACAATGGCAATGGCCAGCGGCGAACCATCACTGGTGAAATGAACCCAGTTGACACCGGATTCATCCGCGGCAGCAGCAGCCGAGTGCTCTGTCAGCAAGACGGGAAGCGACAGATCACACGTCTCTGGCAACAGGCTTTTGATCGTGCCACCAATCATGTTGGTTAATTCGGTGACCGTGTCCACACGATCCTGAAGTTCTATCTCTTCACTGTTTTTCATGAACACACGGGAGGCAGCGCGGGTCAGAAAATCCCGCGTGGTTTTCAGGTGGATCGAACCTTGCCAGGCACCACTGATTGCCACGCTTGCAGTCAGGTACTCATTCTTGTCAATCTCCACAGACAAACCTGTTTCTACCGGAAGTTCCAGCATCGTCATCCAGACTACTTCTACAATCTCTTTTAACTCTTCTACATTCAAGACACTCATGATGGACTCGCTCCGGCTCAGGCTACTTTGTAGTAATGACTTCGATCGGTCGTCACTCGTGTGTAATCAGTTTGAAGATTCAGTGTGGTCTCAGAGAGCCCGAGGAACAGGCAGCCATGAGGTTTCAGGTATTTACTGGTATTGCGCAATATCCGTGTTTTGACATCGGGATCGAAATAGATCAGTACATTGCGAAGGAAAATGATGTCCATGGGTGACATCTGGTCCCAATCCTTGATCAGATTCATCTCTTCGAACTGAACCATGTCGCGAAGCGCTTGACTGACCTCCCAGGACAAACCATCCTGACTGAAGTATTTCGTCAGCAGATGGGCAGGCAAGCCCCTGTTCACTTCCAATCGGTTGTAGCGACCAGACTGCGCCTTGGCAATCACTTCCCGGGAAATATCGGTTCCGATGATTGACACTCTGGCTGCCAGCACAGGGCAACGCTCTAATATGGCCATTGCAATCGTGTAAGCCTCCTGACCCGTGGAACAGGCGGCGCACCAGATGACAATGGGATCTGATTGTGAGCTGGCGATTGTTGGCAACACTTCTTCACAGAGCGTGTCAAACGGGTGCGAATCACGAAAGAAAGACGTTTCGTTGGTTGTCATGGCATCGACAACACGCCCTTCAAGATCAACGTTACGGCTGCTCCTTAATCGCTCGATCAGATCATTGATGCCTCTGAATTCACTTTTACGGGCGAGCGTGGTCAGCCGTGATTCAACCAGGTATTTCATGTCTGGCTCTATCGCAATGGCCGACTCCCGATAAACCAGTTCTCTGATGAAATTGAAGTCACTGTCATTGATATCGCTCATGATTCGGCGCCTCGGCGACCTGGGCGTTGATGCAGCTGGCTGTTGGCAGCCTCCCGTGAATCGGAGCGCATCGAGACTCTCTTGGCCCCCACTGGACGAATACGCTCCATAATCCGAATAGCCAACTGGCTCAGCGGAACCTGATCATCAGCCAGACCGGCCATGGCAACCAGCTTTGGCATACCCCAGACGATAGAGCTTTCCTCATCCTGCACAAGAATCGAGGAGCCGGCACTGAACAACGCGCCTGAACCTTTCAGACCATCCTGGCCCATACCCGTCATGACAATGCCCAGGCATCGATCCTCATACAGCTCAGCCACTGATCTGAACAGTGGATCCACAGAGGGTCGACAGGAATTCTCTGGAGACTCCTGATTCAGTTGCACTACCACATCCTGCCCGGCTCGTTCCAACACCATGTGATAGTCGCCTGGCGCGATGTACACATTGCCTGGCGTGAGCACATCACCCATCTGTGCCTCTCTAACCGTTAACGAGCACACCTCATCGAGCCGGCTTGCAAGTTTTGCCGTAAATTCTGCAGGCATGTGCTGGACGATGACCACTGGAACATCAAAATCAGCCGGCAGCTGCACCAATAACCTGGTCAACGCATCCGGACCTCCGGTTGACACACCGATGGCCACGATTTCAGGCTGACTGAAATCGCTGGTACCTGCCGGTCGATGTGCGCTGGCCCTGAACCGGTCCAGTGCCGATTCCACCCGACTGGCAGGTTCCGTGGCCACTTGATCGATGCCACACAGCGCTTCCATCTTGGGCAACAGATCATCGCCCAACGCCTGTCGGATGTTCACGACACCACCCACCGCCGACGGCTTCGCAGCATATTCGTTTGCCCCCAATGCCATGGCATCCAGCGCGGCATCAGAACCTTCTGAGGTCAGTGAGCTGACCATGACAGTGCGTGTGTCAGGCCATCGCCGGCAGATCTCCATGAGCGTCTGAATACCATCCAGTTCAGGCATGAGTATGTCGAGCGTAACCAGATCCGGCTTGAGGCGAGGCATCAAATCCAGTGCGCACTTACCATCAGACGCAACGCCGACGACTTCGAATCCCGGGTGCTGATTGATGACATCAGACAGCAGCCGCTGATACATGCAGGAATCGTCTACCACCAGTATCCGCTTGGTATTCATCTCAGGCAGCCACAAGACCAAGCAGTTGCAGCTTGTCCAGTATGGCTTCGTCTGTAAAAGGCTTCATGACGTACTCGTTGGCACCGGCCGCCATGGCCTTGACCACGCGCGACATTTCAGTTTCGGTGGTCACCATCATCAGCCAGATGTGCTTGTTGTTCGGGTCTGCTCTGACAGCCTTGACGAACTCGTAGCCGTTCATCTCCGGCATGTTCCAATCCACCAGAGCTATGGCAATATCATCATGTTCCTTGAGCCTTTCCAGCGCTTCCAAACCATTGACGGCCTCGCAGGTACGAAAACCCGCATTGGTGAGTATGCGTTTAAGGATGGCCCGCATGGCGCGGGAATCATCGATGATCAAGGCGTGAACGGCAGGTTGTGGCATATCGGTTTTCCTGATTACATCGCTAAACAACTAACGGGCTATCGATGATTCGGCTGTGTTGTGGGTGTTTGAGTGACGACTCATGCCGCCTTTTGACGCGATGGCTCGGGCTGCTCAGCCGCAAACCGGGCAACCAGCTGCTGCAACTGCACGGCCATGTCAGAAAGCTCAACAGCAGCTTTGTTGACGTCATCAGATGCACGTTGATTGGATCTTGCTTTTTCGGCAACACCTTCAATCAGTGACGAGATGGCCTCGCTGCCATCGGCGGTCTGAACAATTGACCGGCTGATCTCCTGCGTTACGCTGGATTGCTCATCAATGGCGACGGCAATGGCCGATTGGATATTGCTGATCTTGTCAATGATATTGCCAATCGATTCAATGGCATCAACGGCGGAATCCGTATCGGTTTGAATATCACTGATGCGGGACTCTATCTGCTCGGTGGCTCGTGCGGTCTCCTTCGCCAGCTCCTTGACCTCATTGGCAACTACCGCAAAGCCCTTTCCGGCATCGCCTGCCCTGGCAGCCTCAATGGTTGCATTCAACGCCAGCAAGTTAGTCTGCTCGGCGATGGAGGTAATCACCTTGATGACATGCCCGATTCCAGCGCTGCTGTCGGCTAGCTTGCGAACAGTGGCATCGGTGGACTTTGCCAGTTCAACAGCCTCTGCTGCGACGGTTTCAGCCTCCGTTGTGTTCCGTGCTATTTCCTTGATTGACGAGCTCATCTGTTCGGTAGCCCCGGCCACGCTATCAACACTACTGCCTACATCATTGGTCAGCATGGAGGCTTCCTGCGCATTGCTGGTGTTAGTCGAGGCCATCTCGTTCATGTCAACCGACAGTGTTGTGAGGCTCTCAGAGGCTCTGGCCAACTGCGCGGCATTGCTGTTGATGCCCTGCATGCTGGCTCTTAATTCTGAGAACAAGGTGTCCAGCGCTCTGGCCATCTGTCCTGCCACATCATCCCCTTGCGTATCCAGTGGATGAGACAGGTTGCCGTCAGCGGCTGCACTGACCGCAACAAGCAAGTTATCCACGCGCTTTTGCAGTGCTTCCGCTAATGCCTGATTCCTGGCAGCTTCCGCCTGTTCCGCTTCGTGTCGACGGACATCCTCCTCGTGAGACAGCCGCTCCTGCTCGGCATGTTTCTGCTCCTTTTCCTGTTGCTCTCTGGCAATTCTGTCCTGCTCTTCCTGTAAACGCTCAGCTTCCAACGCATTGGTTCTGAACACCTCTACGGTACGGGCAAGATGTGCCAACTCATCATTGCCAGTACTGTTAACCGTCACCGCGTAGTCACCATCTGCCAGAGAGCGTAACGCGCCGATAGTTTGTAGCAGTCTGGCCAGTATGTCTTTTGATATCAGCAACCAGAACACCAGCAATGTAAACACAATGCTTAACAGAGACACAAAGAACAGCTGAATTCGACTCAATCCGATTAATGAAATTACCCGGCTACTGGCCTCATTCACCTGCTCACGACTCAGCTTCACTTGCTCGACCAGCCGCTCAACGAAGCCGGCCTGAGCCTCCGACAGCTGTCGCTCTATCTCACGCGATGCCGTGCGGCTGGCAAGCTCATCCTCGCGGTATTTGAAAATGCCATTATCCACATCGCCGGCCTGAAACAACTCGTCCATCAGAACGAACACCGACTCAAGGGATTCCTCACGATCTACCGACGACAGGTTATTATTGATACTTTCGCGAGCGGAGACATAGCTTTCCGACAACGGCGACAGCGATGCCACATCGGCTATTTGAGGAATCTGCGCCAGCAATCCTCCTACCGTGTTCAACTCAGCTCGCAGCTGTAGCAGACTTACCAGTTCCTCAACCCCTTCGTTGATAAAGCCCGGGAGATCTTCCTGCACACTTTGGGTCAGCTCCTTGCCCGTCTGGAATACCATGAAATAGCTGGAGTCCACCACCAGCGCAAGATCCTTGACAATCCGTGCTTCTGCATCGGACAACTGGCGAATCGTAGACCCTACCTTAAGCGATGAGGCTTGCTCGAAGGACTCTGTAAAGACACCCTGTTCTCCCAGAGCCAGCGAGTCCAGTAACGCCAGAGTTTCATCAAAAGCGGAGAGATTTTCGATACGCGTGGTATCCA
>CALLPU010000539.1 GCA_938016235.1 uncultured Granulosicoccus sp.
TCTGTTTGAACGCTTTGAAGGTCACAGTACACTAGTGTAACGCCAGAACCGCGTCTGGCAGAGTGCCGAGAGCCGGCAATGACAGTCTGAATGTGGGTCCGGGTCCGGCGCTACTGCAATGCCGGGAAATTTACGCGTGCGCGATGTGGGAATAGAGTCGACTATCGCACAATTCATGGAGCAGCTATGATGCCCTTACCACCATGGAGATTTGAAGATGAAAACGCGTGCGGCAGTTGCCTTCGAAGCAGGCAAACCCCTGGAAATTGTCGAAGTGGACCTTGACGGGCCCAGAGCCGGTGAGGTGCTGGTTGAAATCAAGGCAACCGGGATATGTCACACCGACGAATTCACCCGTTCAGGTGCCGACCCTGAAGGCGCGTTTCCGGCCATCCTCGGTCATGAGGGTGCCGGGGTCGTTTTGGAAGTGGGGCCCGGGGTCACCAGTGTAGAACCCGGTGATCACGTGATTCCGTTATACACCCCCGAATGCCGCGAATGCGAATACTGCCTGAACCCGAAAACCAACCTGTGTCAGAAGATTCGATCCACGCAGGGTCAGGGACTCATGCCCGACGGCACATCGCGATTTTCCTACAAGGGCAAACCCATCCTGCATTACATGGGTTGCTCCACCTTCGCCAACCACACGGTACTGCCTGAAATATCACTGGCCAAAGTGCGTAAGGACGCTTCCTTCGAGAAGATCTGCTACATCGGTTGTGGCGTTACAACCGGCGTGGGGGCTGTGATGTTCACGGCCAAGGTAGAACCGAATTCAACCGCCGTCGTGTTCGGGCTCGGTGGCATCGGGCTCAATGTTATTCAGGGCCTGCGCATGATCGGTGCCCGGCAGATAGTCGGTGTGGATCTGAACGCCGACAAGGAAGCCACTGGCAAGGCCTTCGGCATGACGCACTTTGTCAATCCGGCGGACCATGGCGACAACCTCGTTGACCATCTGGTAGAACTCACCGGCGGCGGAGCAGACTACTCGTTCGAGTGCATCGGCAACGTGGATGTCATGCGTGCGGCGCTGGAATGCTGCCACAAGGGATGGGGTGAGAGTGTCATCATCGGGGTTGCTGGCGCAGGCCAGGAAATCAAGACACGCCCCTTCCAGCTGGTCACAGGCCGAGTCTGGCGCGGCAGTGCCTTCGGTGGTGCGCGGGGCCGAACTGATGTGCCGAAAATCGTGGACATGTACATGGAGGGACGCATCGACATCGACAATCTCATCACGCACACCATGCCACTCGACGACATCAACAAGGCTTTCGATCTGATGCACTCTGGCGAAAGTATCCGCAGCGTGGTCCTGTACTGAGCCATGGAAACACTATCGAGCTGGAAGAGTTTCGGCGGAACCCTCTCCGTTCACCAACATGACAGCGCACTGTGCCAGTGTCCCATGCAGTTTGCCGTCTATACACCACCGCAGGCTGCTAACGGTCCGGTACCAGTGCTCTGGTATCTGTCTGGCTTGACGTGCAACTGGTCTAACGTCATGGAGAAGTCCGGACTGCAACGGGCAGCAGCCAGGCTCGGGCTGATGGTTATCGCACCCGATACCAGTCCGCGGGGTGATGCGGTGCCGAACGACGAGGCCTATGACCTGGGACAAGGCGCAGGCTTCTACCTGAGCGCAACACAATCGCCGTGGTCCACGCATTTTCACATGGACCGGTACATCACAGAGGAGCTCAGCGAACAGGTTATGGCCAACTTTCCGGCCGATGCCGGTCGGCAAGGAATCACTGGCCATTCCATGGGTGGGCACGGTGCGCTGACGCTACACCTGAAACACCCTGATCGGTTTACAACGGTCTCTGCGTTCTCCCCTATAGCCGCTCCAATGGATGTGCCGTGGGGAGAAAAAGCCTTCAGCACTTATCTGGGAGACGAGCGATCAACCTGGGAGCAATACGATGCCCGCGCGTTGGTACTCAAGCAACCCAGCAAGGCCTCCATACTGATCGACACCGGCGATGCCGATCCGTTTCTGGATGAACAGCTTCGACCACAGCTGTTCATCGATGCCTGCCAGCAGTCCGGCCAGACACTGAATTACCGCATGCAACCCGGCTATGACCACTCCTACTGGTTCATTGCCAGCATGATGGAAGAGCATCTGGAACACCATGCCGCCGGGCTCGGCTAATTACGCCCGCTGCTGATCAACACCCTCTTGCCAAGTGATGTTCTCCTCGCGCGGCCAACACGGTGAAGGCTGACGTGCCGGATCATCTGCCGCTTGAGGGCTTGAAGGTTGTCGAGCTGCATGCCATCGGACCCGTGCCGTTTGTCGGCATGCAGCTGCAGCAGCTCGGTGCACACGTCACCCGAGTATCGCCCATCAGAGATCGGGCAATCGGAATCGAGACGGGCGCAGAAGCAGACCTGCTGAACCGCGGCAAGGTTCGCTGCGCACTGAATCTGAAATCCACCGAAGGTATGGAGCAGTTCCATCAATTGCTAAGCGATGCTGATGTGCTCACCGAAGGTTTTCGCCCGGGTGTCATGGAGCGTCTCAACCTTCACCCGCACACCTTGATCACGCAGTATCCCACGTTGGTGGTGGGGCGTTTAAGCGGCTTCGGCCGGCAAGGAGAGTACGCACCGCGAGCCGGGCACGACATCAACTACCTGGCGTTGTCCGGTGCGCTCGCGGCGATCGGCACGCCTGATACGCCGGTGGTGCCGTTAAATCTGGTCGCAGATTTCGGAGGTGGCGCCATGCATCTGCTTACCGGTATTCTGGCGCAATTGATACAGCGCGGCATCAGTGGACGCGGCGGCGTAGTGGATGCCAGCATTCTCTCGGGGACCTTGTCGCTGACCACCATGATGCACGGCTTGCTTGCCAGTGGGCGCTGGTCACTGGATAGACAAGCCAACCTGCTTGATGGTGGCATGCCCTTCTACCGGGTATACCCGACGCTTGATCGCAAATTTGTGGCAGTAGGCGCGCTGGAAACTGTCTTTTTCCACGAATTGCTGGAGTTGACCGGGTTAAGCGAGGTTCTATCTGTTGATAAACAGTACGACATGAAAACCTGGCCTGCCATGACACTGGCATTCACGAGTGCATTTGGCGCGCGTACACGCGACGAATGGGCTGCTGAGGCTTGCCAGAAGGACTGCTGTGTAACGCCGGTTCTCAACTTTGAAGAAAGCCTGGCCCATCCCCATAATCTGGCTAACGGCTGGGTTCAACCACAGCCGTTTCCGCACCCCGGTGCTGCTCAGACCTTTACCCAACCTTCCTGATGAATGCTTCGCAGAACACCTTGTCCATCGACTTCGATAACAGCTACGTCTCACTCGCACCGGAATTTTATGAAAAGCTGAATCCCACGCCCGTCAGCAGTCCGTCTCTGATCGTTGTTAACGATTCTCTGGCTGGTCTGCTTGGGATAGACCCCGACAGCCTGCGCAGTGAACACGGCATCCAGGTGCTTGCCGGCAACCACATTGCCGACGGCTCAGAGCCTATCGCCATGGCCTACGCCGGCCATCAGTTCGGCAACTGGGTGCCACAACTGGGGGACGGTCGCGCCATATTGCTCGGTGAAACCCTGGCAACCGATGGACAACGGTACGACGTGCAGCTCAAGGGCGCAGGACGCACGCCATTCTCTCGAGGTGGCGACGGTCGTAACTGGATAGGCCCGGTATTACGAGAGTATGTGGTCAGTGAGGCCATGGCTGCACTGGGTGTACCCACCACACGCGCACTGGCAGCGGTCACCACCGGTGACTCCGTATTACGCGAAACCGGCCCGATGCCCGGCGCCATACTCACACGTGTTGCGCGCAGTCATATTCGCGTGGGTACATTCCAGTACTTCGCCGCAAGGCAGAACAACGATGCCATTGAACAACTGATGCACCACGTGATTGATCGTCACTACCCGCAACTGCGTGATGCAGATAATCCAGCACTGGCACTGCTTGCAGCGGTTATCGATGCCCAGGCCAACCTTATCGCACACTGGCAGTCGGTAGGATTTATTCACGGGGTGATGAACACCGACAACTGCTCCATCAGTGGCGACACGATCGACTATGGACCGTGTGCTTTCATGGATACCTTTTCGGCAGATCAGGTTTTCAGTTCCATCGATCGTGGTGCGCGATATGCCTACCAGAATCAGCCCCGAATCGCCCAGTGGAATCTGGTCAACCTGGCTCAGTGCCTGTTAACGTTCATGCACGATGATCAGGAAGAAGCGGTTGGGATGGCTCAAGCGGCCATCAACGAATTCGATGAGCGCTTCGTGCATTACTATCTGATTCGAATGCGGGCAAAAATCGGCCTGCTTGATGAGCAGGACGACGATCTGGCTCTGATCAGTAGCTTGATGGATCTGATGGCCAGGCACAAACTGGACTTTACGCAGACGTTTCGCCAGTTAGCCCATCGCGCGCCCGATGATCCGTTTGCACCCGGTGGCGATCTGCACGACTGGCAGCTTCGCTGGTCACAACGTATCGACAACTGCGCCATCCCACTCTCAGAAAGCCAGCGAACCATGCAGCTCACCAACCCTGCGATCATTGCCCGCAACCATCAGGTGGAGGCCATGATTGAACAGGCCGTCAACGAACAGGACTTCTCAGCGTTTCATGCCCTGCTCAAGGCTGTGGCAACTCCGTTTGAGCGTGACCACGATGACGGGCCATTTGCCGCAGCACCCACTGAACAGGAACGAGTGACACAAACCTTCTGTGGCACGTGATTCGAGCTGCACCGAGGCGCATACAACTCGAGGGTTCAGATTTCAGTCTGCAAGGCGTGCGTAAGAACGCTGCGTGCATTGTCCATGGCAGCCGTAATGGCGTCCGGTAAAGCGTCGGTATCAACCGGTTTGTTATCGGTGCCAGCGGCAGGATTGATCACCACACCGCAGCAGGCGTAGGCCATGCCCAGCTCCGCCGCCAACGAGGCCTCGGGCATGCCTGTCATGCCTACGATGGTGCAACCGTCGCTGGCCATGCGGCGGATTTCAGCGGCAGTTTCCAGGCGGGGACCCTGGGTAGCGCCATACACACCTTCGTCGATCACCGGTATGTCACCCACCTTGCGAGCGCTGTTGATCAATGCCTGGCGTAGCGGCTCATTGTAGGGGTAGCTGAAATCGATATGCTCAACGGGATCTTCGCCGCCGTCGAAAAACGTACTCTCGCGGCCATGCGTGTAGTCGATGATCTGGTCAGGAACCACAATGGATCCCACCACGCAATCCTTGCGGATGCCACCAACAGCACCCACTGCGACGATGCGTTCAACGCCCACGCTGTTCAGCGCCCAGAGATTAGCGCAATAGTTGACGCGATGCGGCGGTATCCTGTGCGTGCTGCCGTGCCGGGCCAGAAAGGCCACCGGGCGGCCGGCAAGCTCGCCGAACACGATAGGGCTTGAAGGCGCGCCATACGGTGTCTTGACCATTTCGCGCCGGGTCACCGTGAGCCCGTCCATGCGAGTCAGGCCAGTACCACCGATGATTGCAAGCGTCGTCGTCATGGCTAAATCCTTCAGTTATTCGTAGGTTGGTTCGGATAACAACACAGACGCCATGGCAGCAATACCTTCTTCCCTGCCACAAAAACCCAACGTTTCCGTCGTGGTTGCCTTGACGTTGATACGAGAGATATCCAGTTGCAAGTCCGCGGCCAGCACACCGCACATGGCCGGTATGTGCGGGCCCATTTTTGGCGCCTGAGCGATCACCGTGGCATCCACACTGGTGCACCGAAGATCACGCTGATGTAACTGCGCAACCACTTGTCTCAGGAGATCGCGGCTGTCTGCCCCCCGATAGGCCATGTCAGTGTCGGGAAAATGACGACCAATATCACCCAGACCCGCCGCGCCGAGCAAGGCATCGCTGATGGCGTGGAGTAGCACATCGCCATCAGAATGAGCCAGAAACGCCTTGTGAAAAGGGATTCTGACACCGCCCACCATCAGGTGATCACCCGCCTTGAACGCGTGCACATCAAACCCGCTGCCTATTCTCATGCCACTTCAATCTCGGCGTTCAGCAGCGCCCGCACCATACTCAGATCCACCGGGCGCGTGATTTTGATATTGGGCCGTAGCGCCTCAACCAGCAAAGGCTCATGACCCAGGCCTTCCATGGCTGAGGCCTCATCGGTCAGTGGACTGCGCCGATCCATCCCCTCATCGCCTGTTGGTGGCAATAACTGCCCGACCGATTGCAGCGCTTCAAATAATTGCCCTGCCCGAAACATCTGAGGGGTCTGTGCCTGCCACAAGCGCTGCCGACTCACTGTTCGTTCTATGCAACAGTATTCGTCTGCTT
>CALLPU010000540.1 GCA_938016235.1 uncultured Granulosicoccus sp.
GATCTGCCGGGTTCAAGATAGAACAGACTGTCGTCGAAGCTGAAGGCCTGTGCCCTGCATGTCAGGACTAAAAAGCGAAATGAGCCTGGTTTCAGCCATGAAACTGAGCGTTCGAGTAGGTGCTCAAGAAATCTTGAATCAGGTGGACTTCGAGATACAACGTGGCGAGATTGTGACCATTGTGGGCCCCAATGGCTCGGGCAAAACGACACTACTGCGCGCAATCATTGGTGCGTTGTCGGCAACGTCCGGCCAGATAGTCAGAACACCCCATCTCAAGGTGGGTTATGTACCGCAGCGGCTACACATTGATGCGACCTTACCCATGACCGTTGCGCGCTTTATGAGTATGCCGCACGCACTCGGCAAATCTGCCTGCGTTGCCGCGCTGGAGGAGGCCGGAGTGCCAGACTTGTCAAGCCGCCAGATGTCAGAACTGTCTGGTGGACAGATTCAGCGCGTGATGCTCGCTCGAGCGTTGATCGGTCAGCCGGATCTGCTGATTCTCGACGAGGCAACACAAGGGCTGGATCAGCCCGGATCGGCCGCATTTTATCGACAGATAGAAACGGTACGGCAAACGCTCGGCTGCGCAGTACTGATGGTAAGCCATGAGCTGCATGTGGTAATGAGCGCATCCGATCGAGTGATTTGCCTGAACGGTCATGTGTGTTGCCACGGAACGCCTGAAGTTGTTGCCTCAACGCCGGAATACCGAGCTCTTTTTGGTACGGGAACATTGGGAACGCTTGCTTTGTATCGTCATCATCACGATCATGATCATGACGACTCGCTGCATGAGCATCAGCCCATTGATACCCATAAGGACGCAAGCTGATGCTGGATGATTTTCTCGTACGTGCGACACTCGCTGGCGTGGGTGTGGCGCTTGCCGCAGCCCCTCTAGGGTGCTTTGTAGTGTGGCGGCGAATGGCCTACTTTGGTGATGCCACCGCGCACGCAGCGATATTGGGTGTAGCCCTTTCATTGGCGCTGTCGGTTTCAGTCTTTGCCGGAGCGCTCGTTGTGTCGCTGCTCATGGCGCTGACCGTCAGTTTTCTGAGCGGACGTGGTTATGCGATGGACACGTTGCTCGGTGTGTTGGCTCATTCAGCATTGGCCTTTGGCCTCGTCGCCGTATCGTTTTTATCAGGTATTCGAATCGATCTCATGGCTTACCTGTTTGGTGACATACTCGCGGTATCGCGAGGTGATCTTGCCGTGATCTGGTGCGGCGCATTGCTGGTTTTGATTCTGATGAGTTGGCGCTGGTCAGCGCTGCTAACGTCAACTCTCAATGCCGACCTGGCCCATGCCAGTGGCATAGACCCCAAAAAAGAACAGCTGGTACTGACCTTGTCATTGGCCATAGTCGTTGCCGTTGCGATCAAGGTAGTTGGCGTGCTCCTCATCGCAGCGTTGCTGATTATTCCCTCCGCCGCGGCACGTCCTCTGAGCAGTACGCCTGAGCGAATGGCCTTGGCAGCGGCAGTGATTGGCTGTATTGCCACTATTGCCGGGTTACGTGCGGCGTGGCTCCTGGATACGCCAGCAGGCCCCTCTATCGTTTGTGTAGCAGCGATTATTTTTGCTATCACGTCCATTGGTGGAGTAAAGAGCCGATCAGGCGCGAAGTGAAGTATATTTGCTTGTCAGGACACCTGAAGGAGCCAATCAAGATGACGCTACCGGATATCGTCACCCTCGAACAGTGGAAGGCTGCGCGAGAGCAGTTGTTGAAGAAAGAAAAGGCACTCACACGTGAGCTGGATGCTCTCGCAGCACAGCGTCGACGTTTACCGATGACAGAAGTGTCGACACACTACCGCTTCATGAGCCCCACTGGTCAGCACTCACTTTTAGACTTGTTTGACAACCGCGACCAGTTGATTCTCTACCACCATATGCTCAAGACGAACGACAAGGCTCCCTGTGCAGGGTGCTGCATGGTGGCGGATCATGTGGGTAACCTGAGTCATCTTCATGAGCGCAATACCAGTTTTGTGATGGTAGCCAGAGCGCCCATAAGCGAAATCATCGCATTTAGTGATCGTATGCAGTGGACGTTTCCCTTTGTTGAAACAGTTGACTCTTTCAATGCGGACATGGGGGTTACGGATGGTTTCGGATTATCCGTTTTTCTACGTCATGAGGATGCGGTTTACAGAACATACTTTACTCACGGAAGAGGGGTGGAATCAGTGGGTAGCACCTGGACGTTTCTGGACCTGACGCCATTGGGAAGACAGGAAACCTGGGAAGAGTCACCCAGCGGTTGGCCGCAAAGCAATCCGTACCAATGGTGGCGGTTACACGATGAGTACTCCACCACGCAAAAAACATGACCAATCGTTCCTCGCAGTAATTTCACTGGGAATTTTTGGAAAGTACAACGAGCAGTTGGCTATTCAGGTGCTACTACCCGACCGGTAAACAGAATAAGGCCTGTGACACGATCTCGAATCAGGTAAACAAATGGGCGGTCTATGCTGACAGATTCTGGCACAGAGGTCGCTCCGGCTACAATGGTAACGGCTGCCGCTCGTGTGCCATTCTCATCGACTTCGATTCGCGCTTTTTGCTTGGCTAACACCTCAAGAGAGGCACCGCCATCAATCATCCTGCCCACGTCCCACGGATTATTCGGAAAGCCTTGTGGTGCGAATAATTGCGCAAGATCAAGATCCGCCTCATCCTCCCAAATGGGTACAGAAATGTTGACATCACTATTACTCATGCTCCCGACGACAGTGTTGATCGTGTCTGCGTTGAGTGTTGCCTCGAAGTCAGTGATGGATGCTGGCATGAGTAACAACATGGCTATGTCTCCTCCACCGTAAGGAATCTCAACAGCAGTCAGATCATCAGAACGTAGCAGCGGCAATTGCGATCGTCCACCGAAATTCTCAACAGACGCGATTGTTCCATCCAAAGTCGTAAACTCACGCACTCCAATCGCCCGGTATTCATCCTGCCAGGCAGCATCGAGAAATATCGTGTTCAGCAACGCGAATACCGTATCCGGAGAAATACGATCAATGATCGATGGAATAAAGTCATCGGTTTGCTCTGCCACCCATGCGTTGATCAGACGGGTGACTTCATCAGTTTCTTCCGCAAAGTTTGCCTCAACGACAGGTGCGCCATAGTCTGCCGTGGCAATGTCTAGGTACTCACTTTTCAGCGAAAGACCTGGGCGAACAAACACTCGATTGGCAGTGTGCAAC
>CALLPU010000541.1 GCA_938016235.1 uncultured Granulosicoccus sp.
GTCAGCAAGTTTTCTTCAATACTCAAGTGACCGAAGCAATGACGCCCTTCCATCACTTGAATGCAACCGCGTTTCACCAGTTCGTTGGGTGACAACGATTGCACTTGCTGCCCCTGAAACTCTATGGTGCCTTTGGTGACCTCGCCCCTTTCTGCCTGCAACAGGTTGGAAATCGCCTTGAGTGTGGTGGTCTTGCCTGCTCCATTTGCACCCAGAATCGCCACAATCCCGCCCTTGGGAACGCTCAATGAGACACCTTTGAGCACAAGGATAACGTGGTCGTAGATGACTTCTATATTGTTGACATTCAATAAAATGTCAGCGCTAGTCGCGCTTGCCGGCGTGTCTACGGACATGAGGATGAAACGTCCAGTGTGGTGTCATTGGGATACACCATACTGCGCGGCAGCGTTATAGCCGCCGCGCAGCAATAGTGCTATTGCGTTACTGGGTTGCCGTGGAATGTAAACAACCCACCCACATTAACTGCAAGTCTGGCCCTTCCAGTCTGGCTTGTCAGATACATATGCCTCGGCAGCTTCTTCAAGCATGGGGCGTACGACGTCAGTCATGGGCGCAATCAGATCAGAGACCTTCTCCCAGTCGGAACCGGTCCACTGCTGAATGAATACCGAGCCTCCGCCTTCATGATCACTGCAAGAACCTTTCACCTCACCTGTAAAACCAGGCAGACCCAGCTCTGTCAAGCGCTCTTCGGTCAGGTTAATGGCTTCCAGGCCATCGCGCATGTCAGCGCCCGTGATAACCGACTTACCGGTTTTATCCTGAGCAACACGAATCGCCTCGGCCAATACAACCGCGTTGAACATACCCCGGTTATACAGAACATTGCCAACGTCGTCGGCCGAAGCCACCTTGCTCATACCCTTCTCAACCACGTGAGTCAGAATATCCTGAACTGCGGGGTAATCCTGCCCGATGCCTGAAAAGTTGGCTGCCAGGTAACCCTTGCCAGCAGCACCCACCGCCTTGAGATCGTTATGCGATCCAGCCCACCAGTTACCAATGAATCGATCCAGCGGGAAACGGATCTTGGCTGCTTCCTTGATGGCCGTGGGATTCATTGCACCCCAACCCCACATGATCATCCAGTCGGGTCGCTCCTTACGCACATTCAGCCACTGCGAACCCTGGTTCTGCATCTCCTTGACGCCTACTGGAAACTTGGCCACTGAAAAACCCATGGACTCGGAGAGCTGATCGAGCAGAGGGATGGGCTCTTTGCCATAACCCGCATCAAGGTAAATGAAGCCAATTTTCTTGTCTTTGATACCACCGTTGGAATCGATATATTTCAGGATGGAAGAGAGCTGGTTCCAGTAAGACGCCGGATACACGAAAGTCCACGGAAACTGCTCACCAGCCGCCGCTGCCGACAGACCGTATCCCATGGAAAATATCGGAATCTCATCCACCGGCGCCTTGGGTATCAGCGCCAGCGTGATACCGGTAGACAGTGGACTGTAAGCCAACGCCCCATTGCCTTTCGTGGATTCGTAGCACTCAACGCCTTTTTGTGTGTTGTAGGCCGTCTCGCACTCATCGACGACAATCTTGACCCCATTGATGCCGCCATCTCGCTCATTCAGCATGTTGAAGTAATCGGCATAGCCGTCGGCAAACGGGGTACCACCACCGGCGAATGGTCCTGTGCGGTACGTCATTGACGGCATGTACATACTGTCTTGCGCCTGTGCAACTGGCACCAGGCAACTGGCGGCCAGTACGCCGGCTGCCAACGTGAATAGTGTGGTTTTGCTCATGCTATTTCTCCAGGGTAGATATTATTTTTGTGTGTAAAGGTAAAGATCGGAGCGCGTTGTCGACAAACGCTCCACGCAGGTTTGGCAAGGCAGATCAGGTGCTGGCATAGGGAAACGGCCAGGTTCTCAGTTTCTCCTTGCCGATTTGCCAGAGCCGAGCCAGTCCGTGCGGCTCCACAATCAGAAAGAAAATGATCAACACACCGATAATGATATTGGCGATGTGCTCAGTGGTGGCAGCCAGTATATCCAGACCCAGCATTTGTGGCACGGCTCGGATAATGATGGGCAGCACCCAGATAAAAGCTGCCCCCATGAAACAACCGACCAGTGAACCCATGCCTCCGATGATCACCATGAACAGCACCAGAAAGGAATGGTTGATATCAAAGGCCTCCACTTCTGCAGAGCCGAGCCACATGAACACCATGAGGGCACCGGCGACGCCACAGTAGTAACTGGAAAACGCGAAGGCTGACAGCTTCGCATAGAGCGGCCGGATCCCCATCAGCTCCGCTGCAATGTCCATGTCACGGATCATCATCCAACTACGCCCGATACGCCCGCGAAGTACATTCGCAGCCACAAGAGTCAGAACAGCCACCAACCCTGCAATGATCAGGTAACGTACGGTGGGTGTAGCCGACGCACCGGTGATTGCAATGTCGAACAGTTTTCGCTGGGGTACTTCAATGGCACCGGAATCGTTGTAATTGTACAACCACGCAATCCGTATGAAGCACCACTCCAGAAAGAACTGAGCGGCCAGCGTGGTAATGGCCAGATACAAGCCTTTGATACGAAGGCTCGGCAAACCAAACAAGACCCCTACCAGTGCCGAAAACACACCTGACACGAGTATCAGCACAATGATATTGATATCGGGAAATATCGTGGCAAGCTTATAGCAGGAATACGCGCCCACCCCCATGAAAGCGCCGGTGCCCAATGACAACTGCCCGGCATATCCTGTGAGTATGTTCAAACCGATGGCTGCGAGTGCGAACACCAGAAACGGGATCATGATTGAACCGATGAAAAAATCCGTTGCGAAAACGGGGATGACCACGAACGTCACCACCAGTATCACCAACAGACCCACACGATCCTGAGTGATCGGCATGAGCGCCTGATCAGCGGCATAGCTGGTCTTGAACTGCCCCGCCTCACGATACAGCATGATGACACTCTCTTGATTGGGCACTGGTATCAGGCCATTTACAGAAGCTTGAAAGGGCACGTTGCTTCATGGAGTCAGACACGCTCAATGATGCGCTCCCCAAACAATCCCTGTGGCCGGAACAGCAGGAAAATCAGTGCCAATACGTAGGCAAACCAGGCTTCCACACCACTACCGAACAGCGCACCCCAGTAGACTTCAAACAGTTTTTCTCCAACGCCGATCATGAGACCTCCGACGATGGCCCCGGGTATGGAGGTAAAGCCCCCGAGTATGAGAACGGCCAGTGCCTTCAGGGCAATGATTTCCAGGGCAAATGATACTTCTGATCGGGCGCCCCACATGATGCCGGTTACCAGCGCCACAATACCGGAGGCAAACCAGACGATAGCCCAGATCTGGTGGAGCGAGATGCCGACTGACAGCGCGGCCTGATGATCATCCGCTACCGCTCTCAGAGCGCGCCCTATTCTTGTTTTCGAAAAAAACACACCCAATGCCATCACCATCAGCACAGCGATAACGGCGGCGGCTATGTCGATGTGCTGGAAAATGACAATACCGTCGAATACTTCCCAGTCGGTGGATCCGGTAGGCAGGCCCAGCTGCTCGGTGATCATGGGTTTGGGTTCGCCACCAAAGACCAGCTGACCGACACCCTTCAGGACCAGCGTCAGACCTATCGTTGCCATCAACAGAATGGCGTCATGTTGATTGACCAGTTTCCGTAATACCAATCGCTCTATACCTACCGCGAGCAGCCCCATGATACCCAGCGACAACAGCACGGCGAGCCAGGCAGGCACCCCCATGGCGTGCAAACTCACTAAGGCCAGTGCCGCAAACACCACCATGATGCCCTGGGCAAAATTGAACACACCTGACGCCTTGTAAATCAGCACGAAACCCAGCGCGATCAGCGAATACAACACACCCGCTACAAAACCTTCCCACACAACCTGCAGGAAAAAATCAGGGTACGCCACCATCTCTATAAAAGGAGCAACCAGAATGGAATGTATCAACTCCATCAGTGCGCTACTCCCAGATAAGCATCAATCACGGCTTGACTGGCCTGCACTTCACCCGGAGTTCCATCAGCGATCTTTTTTCCGTAGTCCAGCACGACGACTCTGTCGGCAAGATCCATGACCACGCCCATATCATGCTCGATCAGAGCGATGGTGGTTCCAAATTCTGTATTCAGATCGATGATGAAACGACTCATGTCTTCCTTTTCTTCAAGATTCATCCCCGCCATGGGCTCATCCAGCAGCAGTAGCTCTGGCTCCATCGCCATGGCCCGTCCCAGCTCAACACGCTTTTGCAGACCATACGGGAGCTTGCCGACAGGCTGCTTGCGAATATGCGCGATTTCCAGGAAGTCGATGATTTCCTCCACCCGCCGCCGATGCTGAATTTCCTCTGCCCTGGCTGGGCCCACATGCAACACTTGCCAGAAAAATCCACGGTGCATTTTCAACGAACGCCCGGACATGATGTTATCCAGCGTACTCATACCCTTGAACAGCGCAACGTTCTGGAAGGTACGGGCAATTCCAGACGCAGCCGCCTGGTGTGGCTTCATCCGACGACGCGGTTTGCCCTTGAAACTGATCACACCCTCTTGCGGGTGATAAAAGCCGTTGATGACATTCAACATGGACGTCTTGCCGGCACCATTGGGACCGATGATCGCCCTCACTTCGCCCTTGAGAATATCAAAGGAAATGTCAGTGACTGCCTTGACGCCTCCAAACGATAGCGATACGTGCTCCACCTTGAGCAACTGTTCAGCCCCACCCGGCTGAACACTGCTCTGCCCGGTTTGCGCATGAGCTACCGGCAACCCGTCTGATTCTGCGACATCTGCCTGCAAGGCCATCAGGATGCCATCCTCAACGGTTGTGGATCGCCCAGCGTGCGGATCGTGACATCAGCCTCGATGGTGCCTTTTCGGCCATCCTCAAAAACAACGGTGGTTGAGACGTACTGTGTGTCCTTGTTTGAATACAGCGCTTCTATCAAGGGTTCATAACGTTCATTAATGAACTTGCGACGCACTTTTTGTGTTCGGGTCAACTCCCCGTCATCAGCATCCAGCTCTTTATGCAGTATCAAAAATCGCTTGATACAAGCGCCGGCCACTCGTGGCTCTGCAGCCAGATCCAGGTTCACTTGCTTGATGTGCTCCTCAATCATCTCGTACACCAGAGGATGCCCGGCAAGTTCCTGATACGAGGCATAGACAATGTTGTTTCGCTCAGCCCAGTTGGAAACGGCTGTAAGGTCAATGTTGACAAATGCAGTGACAAAATCCCGCCCATCACCAAAGGCCACAACCTCTTTGATATTGGAAAAGAACTTGAGCTTGTTCTCGATATATTTTGGAGGGAACAGACTCCCGTCATTCAATTTTCCGACGTCTTTCGCGCGGTCTATGATTCGCAGATGTCCATTGTCATCAATGAATCCAGCATCGCCCGTGTGTACCCAGCCATCGGGGGTTTTGGTGGAGCTGGTCGCATCTTCATTCTGGTAGTAACCCAGAAACACCCCGGGGGAACGGTATAGCACTTCGCCGCTTTCGGCGATGCGCAATTCTACGTCTGGCGAGGGTGTACCCACGGTATTCGCATCAATCTGGCCATCAGGTTGCGCCGTGATGTAGACACTGGCTTCGGTTTGTCCGTACAGCTGTTTCAAATTTATGCCCAGTGAGCGATAAAATCTGAAGATATCCGGGCCTATCGCCTCACCCGCGGTATAGGCGACCCGTACCTTTGACATGCCCAATCGATTTTTCAACGGGCCATAGACACACCAGTCACCCAGTCGGTAATGCAGGCGTGCCAGCGCAGAGACTGGCTCGCCATTCAACACAGCTTCGCCATGCGCCTTGGCCACCTTGATAAAATGGTTGAACATGGCTTGCTTGGGTCTGGAGGCGTCTTCCATGGCAACGGTGATGGTGGTCAACAAGGTTTCGAACACGCGAGGAGGTGCAAAAAAATACGTGGGTGCGATCTCGCGCCTGTCTGCGGTAATGGTATCCAGACTCTCGGGGCAGCAAACGCAATATCCGGCAGTCAGAGACTGACCGTAGCTGAATACATGATCGCCCACCCAGGCCAGAGGCAGGTAGGCGATGGTTTCCTCGGTATGATCAAGGTTGTCGAACGCATTGGCGTTGATCGA
>CALLPU010000542.1 GCA_938016235.1 uncultured Granulosicoccus sp.
GCTCACCAAACGACTCTACTCTGGGCGTATCTGCGGGCGTATCGCTGATATCGATGGGAATAAGCTGGTAGCCAATACGACGCAAACGTTTCAATTCCCAGCCATGACTGGCAGACAATTTCATTTTCTTGCGCAACCGGCATGCTGCAGTGTCGATGCGCCGTGTATCCATGCTTGAGGGCAGCGACCAGATGGACGTCATCAGCTCGCTGTTACCCACGATTCTGTCGCGGTTGGAGAACAGGTAGTAGGCCAGGTCGTATTCCTTTGGACTCAAGTTCACGACCTCACCACCCCGTGTAACTCGGCGCTTCGGCACATCAAAATGAATGTCGCCCAACCTGAAAGACTTGCTGGCCAGTCTCGAATGTTGCCTCAGGGCAGCCTCCAATCGGGCTTGCAGCAACGCGTTGGACTCACGCATGCAAAACACATGATGGGCGCCACCTTCAAGCAGCGAAACTATCGTGTTTTCTGCGCCACAATCAGACAGGACGATAATGCGCTGACCCGGCAAGGCTCCAGGTGTAATGAATCCCTGCTCCTGGGCATCGGTTGCCCGATGGCACAACACCGTTGCGACGTAGCGCTTGCCTGAACTATCCGCGCCGGTGTCATCTTTGCTGGCTGATCCGGCGCTGTAGGCCGCCATATCGATGCTGGGTTCGCACAAGTACCCGGAGCGCTTCAGCAGCTCGGTTACCAGCAGAGCGTCGCTGGGTCGATTGGACATCACAAGGACACGGCCCTTGTGTTGCGCCGCAACAGGCGCTGAAAAATCGTATCGTAAAACTTCGTTACCAAATAACACCATGCATCTACTCCTCAGAGCAATCGATGCGCCCGCAGCTCTCCCTCTGAGCAGATACCTCAGTAAGCAACATGCACTTTAAAAAACGAGTTTTTCAACTCTGTTCAGAAAGCAATCCCGCTTCCCCGCTTGGGAAGTTTGCGAACAAAACCCATCTATTGCAGCGCTAAGTAACACGCTTGCATTAATCAATGAATACGCTTGCACGCAACACTTAGTATACACAGAGTATTACGAGTGTCTAATACTAGACACCCTCGTTTACAATACTCAGTTGCTATTGACACATGACGTTGTAACTACGCACATCACGCTTATCCGCATTCATTCAGTCAAACGCGTGTTCTAACGCGCTTAACTGTCAGAAGTATCGTTGGTCTGCAGCCTATCAAGGACCGATTTGGTTTGAACTTCCCAATTAGACGTTACGCAGCTTGTCTATCGATAGATGCACAGAATAAAATTCTCTGTCACTGGACCAAAAATTGTGGCGAATCTGGCACCTATAGGTACGGTGCGAGGGCACGAACACGCCCAGAAACACCACCTGTTGGAGCCTGTCTGATGACACACTCGTGTATTCGCTTATTGACCCATACTGCCAACCAACGAATTGGTGTAACGAGAATGGCAGCAGACGCTGCCAACAGGCGTTAACTGTCTTTACCCGCGGGCCTGTTCGACTTGCGTCGCGCTTCCACCATTTCATCGAATCGCGCCAGTTGCAGACTCATCAGACGACCTGGCAACGTCAGCGACAGGATAAACGCAAGGCAGGCAAACGATAGATAAGCCATTTCGACATACCTGAGCAGCCACAGGCTACTTTCTACATTTTTCAGAAGCATGGAAACAAACACCAGTGCCAAGGTGATGAGGTACAGGATGAACAACAATTTTTGACGCACCAGGCGTCGGTACACGTTGCTGCGTCGCACCGCATCCGCACGCCAACTCCGCCCTCTGTACAGGCCAGGCTCTCCGAGCAGTGTCATGATCGTGATCAACACACCCGCCATGATGGAAAACACATTGACAATGATGCGCGACGCCTCGGCGTTGCCGTGAACAAAGGGTTGGCCATACCATCCGGCAGCACACGACAGCGCAGCGGCAATCGAGAATCCCAGTACACGCGGCCAGTCGATATCCACTAGATAACTGGGCTCTCGCTATGTCTCAAGAAGTTTACTCTCACGCAATTCATCATAATAACCTCGCATTTCAAGCCATACCGACTCATGGTCCAGAGAGTTATTGTTTGCCAGTACTTTGATACGCTTGTGCAACTTTACCGCAAGATCGGTTAATCGATTACCGTCCCGCGTGACGATGACAAAACCTCGGGTGGATTCCTCATGCCGCAGCATGTGCACAGCCATGTCATCGATGGACCGTTGTGCCTCGATATCCGCTTGAGAATTGCCCTGCAGTTTCAGCTCAACGTTAACGATTAGATCTTCCATGACGCGTTGCTCCAGCACTGTGTCATCTTTGGCTACCAGCGCCTGCACCTGATCAGACACCGACTTCAAGACACTACGACCAAACGATGCGCGCTCTGGCAACAGGTAACGACTGGCTTCGAAGGCCACACTACCCAGCTGAATGGAAGACACCCCACGCTTGCGGATAATGGCGAGCCGGTCCAGATCGGCTGCGGGTCGCAGATCAAAATCACACAGCTCCTTGTCAATGCCACACGAGGTGAACAGGTTGCGGGCATAAACACGAGCCGCGGTTGACGTAATGCCACCTGCACAAAACAGAACATCCGCATTCTTGACCAACAGGAAGCACTCACCGGCCTTGAACTCTTTACCGCGAGGGGGTCGTTGTTCTCCCCCGTCATCCTCGGTGCCTTCAGGTTCGGGATCCAGCGTAGCGGCTTTCTCGCCGGGAACATAGCGCACCAGATGCAACAGCAATGGCTTGCTGGCTCCACCGACTCGCCGGTGCTGAATTCTGATAATGGACTGGTCATCCATTTCCCACTCTGATGCCTTACAGGATCGTCTGCGCCGCAACACAACGCGCAGCGACGATTCCAGGTTCCGCGGCTGATCTTCATGAATGGAGCGAAGATAATGCAGTGTTTTTGTTTTTGCGTTTCCTGCCACGCGCAACGTTCTCGTTTTCACTGAATATAAAGCCAGTATACCCATGTACACTTCAGGTGAACAACTCTTGACGAGGTTGAAAAGAAAAATCCCGTTGGCATGGCTGCATGAAAATTGCTTGCCTGCAGCGGGTGTAGAAACCACTACACTTCAAGCCGGAGTTCTTTGGGGCGATTGCTGTGCTGGAATCCATGACAACATCACACCATCTTGGCTCCCACGAGCATCGTCGGTGCCATGAACCTGGCAGGCATTCCCGGAACTTGTTATTGCTGCTCGGTTTTTTGACGGTCTCAACCAACGTTGCAGGCGGCTGGCAAGCCCCGTTAAGCGACGATGAAATCACCCAGTCCGCCAACATCGTAATTTCTGAGCGATCTGCAGACCAGTCCGCGAGTGCAAGATCCGCTGATTCAACGGGGACGCACCGCTTTTCTCGATCAATACCACCAGGCGAAGAAACCGCAACCTCCCACCCCCTGGGCACACAGATCCTGCTCGTGGAACTCAAGGAACTGAAGAATCCCTCACCTGATCAACCACAACGTAGCGTTGATGTATTCGTGTTCGACTACCACCAAGGCGTCACCGAACTGTACGTGGTTGATGTCGAGCAAGGGGAAATCATCACCACCCAGAAGGTGAATAGTGTGCACTTGCCACTGGCAAGCGCGGAAATCGATTACGCTCATGAAGTGCTGCTGAACAACGCGTCAGTTCAACGACGGATAGCTGAAGAGTTAGACACACACGGCTTATTACCGCTTCTCGAATCCGGCGAAGCTGACCTTTCACTATTACAGTTCAAGGTTTCAATCTGGGTCCCTACCAGCCAGCAACAAGTTGGAGAGAGTGCGTGCCATCAGGAACGATGTGCACTGGTCTCTCTCTTCGCAGGTGACCACTTCAACCTGTCTGTGGAACCCGTGATCAATCTCATGAGCGGTGAGCTGTACACTCATCTCATTCAGTGATCAGGGTAACCATCATATTTCTGGCACTGTGCTTTTCGCCGTTCACTGTCGGCGCAGCAGACTGCAACCCGAGTGATTCATCAACGCAGGAGTTACCCCGCTCGCTACATGAGTCTGATGCAAGTCTGCTGCAATTTACCTTCGACACGGGCTCACGCTGGGAGATGTGCTGGCACGTGGATGAGCAGGCCGGTCTGGTATTAAGTCGCCTGTTCTATGGTGCTCCCAATGAACCGTTACGCCAGGT
>CALLPU010000543.1 GCA_938016235.1 uncultured Granulosicoccus sp.
TCTTAATACATTCTTACGCGACGTGAAGATTCTTTAGAAACCTTTTTCTGATGGCGCTTAACAGCTGCTGCAGCTTTACGCTTACGCTCAGTGGTTGGTTTTTCGTAGAATTCACGACGGCGAGTTTCTGTGAGAACTCCCGCTTTTTCGCAAGATCGCTTAAAACGGCGTAAAGCCATTTCGAAGGGTTCGTTCTCTTTGACACGTACTGAAGGCATTAATGAATTACTCGGCTGAATCGCGGAAAGCTCTCTATTATAACGGGATCTGTGCCATAAACTCAATTCCTCTGGTAATTCTTTAAAAATAATCATGATTACGCTCGGTATCGAGAGTTCGTGTGATGAAACCGGGCTAGCGCTGTATTGCACCGATCAGGGGTTGTTGGCTCATGCCTTGTTCAGTCAGGTTGATCTGCACGCCCTGTATGGCGGCGTGGTGCCGGAGCTGGCGTCGCGTGATCACGTGCGCCGGCTGGTGCCACTGACCAAACAGGTTTGTGCACAAGCCAATGTATCACTCCAAGCCATTGATGCCGTTGCATTTACCGCAGGCCCAGGGTTGGCGGGTGCCTTGCTCACCGGTGCCATGATGGCGCGGGGGCTGGCCTGGGCGCTGCAGCGCCCGGCGCTGGGTGTGCATCACCTGGAGGGTCATCTGCTGGCTCCCATGCTGGAAGAGCAGGTGCCGCAATTTCCGTTTCTGTGCCTGTTGGTGTCCGGTGGTCATACTCAACTGGTTGCGGTAGCAGGGCTTGGTGAGTATCAATTGCTGGGCGAATCGATAGACGATGCCGCCGGTGAGGCGTTCGACAAGACCGCCAAGATGCTAGGTTTGGGCTACCCCGGCGGGCCTGCCTTGTCAGAGCTCGCCACCCGCGGGGATGCAACAGCGGTGGATCTACCGCGCCCGATGCTGGATCGAGACACACTGGATTTCAGTTTCAGCGGTCTCAAGACGGCTGCCATCACACGTTACAAGCAGTTTTCGGGATCTGAAGCAGACAAGGAGCGCTTCATGGCAGATCTGGCCGCCAGTTTCGAACAGGCCGTCATTGATGTGCTGATCGGCAAGAGTCGCAAGGCGCTGGCGCAAACCGGGCTTTCCACGCTGGTGATATCCGGCGGCGTCAGCGCCAATCGGCAGCTCAGGCAGGCTGCTGACTCCCGCTTGGGCGATGACATCGCTGTTTTCTATCCCAGGCTGGAATTCTGCACCGATAACGGTGCCATGATTGCTCTGGCAGGTGCCCAGCGACTGTTGCGGGGAGGCAAGTCTGAAGATCTGGCCGTGGGTATTCGACCACGCTGGCCGTTGGAAACGCTCAACTAGTCGTCCATCCGCCTCCAGTTATTTCTTGCCGATGAGTGGCTCGGTGCCGGCCAGCAATCGCTGAATGTTTCCACGGTGCGTGTAAAACAGGAACGCGCCGATTATCACAAAGCCCAATGCAAACGCATGCTGGCCCTCAAACAACAGATAAACAGGCACCAGCGTAAACGTGACAAGTGCTGCGAGAGATGAGCGTTTGAACGTCAGACTGACCGCCAGCCAGGTCAGCAAAGCCAGCGCGCCAACCGTGATGTCGATACCCAGCAGGGCGCCGAGTGCAGTGGCGACGCCTTTGCCTCCTTCGAATTGAAAAAACACCGGGTATAAGTGACCCATGAATGCAGCCAGTGCGGCCAGTGCGATCGTGGGCGGGTGATCAATCAGTGCGGCTGTAATAACCACCGGTAACAAACCTTTCAATGCGTCGCCCAGTAAGGTTAGCGCTGCCGGCAACTTGCCGCCCGCGCGTAACACATTAGTGGCACCGGGATTTCCAGACCCCGTTGTTCGTGGATCGGCCAGGCCCATGCTTCTGCACACAAGAATGGCTGCGGACACGGAGCCTGCGAGATACGACAGTACAGCAACCAGCAGGGCGGGTATGGCAAGATCAGCACTGAACACGAGATAGTTGTCTTCGCGGGATTAAGTGCGGCAACTATATAAGAATCAGGGAGGCCTGACAGATTCGTCTGAAGCCCACCGTGACACTGCTGGTAGCGAAATCCTCGGTAAGGTGCGATTCGTACCCTTACTCGCGCCACGATTATCCGGACCGCTTCCTCGTCACAATATTGCTAACCGATCGCATTGCATGAGCTCATTGATTCAACCTGGTCCCATTCGCGACATCCGGCGACGTTTTCTGCGCGCCAACGAAAGCTTTGACCACTACGCCGCTGTCCATGAGTCCGTCGGTGTCCGATTGCGAGAGCGTCTGGATTTACTGGCCATAGATCCTGCCAGCGTTCTGGAGCTCGGCTGTCGATCCGGCTACCAGCTGGATGCTCTGCAGCAACGCTATCCGAAGGCACAAATCCTGGGTGTCGATCCGGCTCCGGGATCCCCGGCGAACTTGCCCTCCAGCTGGCCTCAATGGCTGCGCCGACGACCGGCCGGGCCGTTACGGGTGGCTTGTGATCCGCATGCACTCCCGTTGGCCGATGGCAGTTTTGATCTGGTGGTCTCTAATCTGTTGCTTCCCTGGTGCCATTCACCTCATCGAGTGTTCGAGGAGGCTGCGAGGGTGTTGCGTCCGGGCGGGGCGTTCATGTTCACCAGTGCCGGGCCCGATACGTTAATGGAGTACCGGTCGCTCTGGGCTACCATCGATGGATACCTGCACGGATTTGGTCTAATTGATATGCACGATATCGGCGACACGTTGATGGCATCCGGTTTTGCGGCCCCTGTGCTTGATCGTGACACGTTACATGTGGATTATCCGGACGTTGCTGCCTTGCAGCACGAGCTTCGATGCCTGGGAGCCAGTAACACGGCCTCGGGGAAGCGGCCAGGATTGATGTCGCCCAGCGTTATCGCCTCGCTAGCCAGTGCAGCCGCTTCGCAAGGCCGGTTCGTGGTCTCTCTTGAGCTCATTCAGGGGCACGGATGGAAGGGTGAATTACGTCCACAGCGGAAAAACACTGATGCGGAATACACGGTATCCGTGGATAAATTGCGCGGATCCCGGAACGGTAAGATCACAAAGCGTTAGCGCGTAAACCGGCACGACATTCGCTGGATTGACGAAAGCGTCAACCAAACTTTACGTTGAGCCGTACATATAGCAAAATAGGGCTCGGGTGCAGACGTAATAATATGAGTAGAACTTTTGATTGAAGTCCAGGCAAATGAAGGCTCAACCACTCGGCTGATCGTGAAAGCGAATCAGTCAATGAGCTGGCGAGCCAATATGTACCTGGCGGCCAGTTTGGGTTTTATTTGTATGGGCGTTGCGCTGGCCATGGCTACCTTCGGGCTCTGGATGGTCATTCCTTTTGCCGGTGCCGAGGTGATATTCATCGTGTTGTGCCTGTACTGGACACTGAAAAGATTGTCTCGCAAAGAGGTAATCACCGTTGACGAGGATGCTATCAGGCTGGAGTGGGGCTACAATCAACCCGATCTCACTGTACACTTGCCGCGCCATTGGAGTCGGTTGTCGTACCGATGCACGGATAACCTGTTCGAAGTGGGCGATCTCAGCGTCTCGGCACATGGCAAGCATTATGCGTTGGGACGTTGCCTCAACAGGGATGAGAAAAAGGCGCTATATACAGAATTGAAGGCAGCGCTCGGTCGATGACCGCGTTTGCCAGCTCGTTACTGGGCCGTTTGTTCAATGGCTTACAGGCATGAGCGTTGATAGTTTTTGCTGGTTAATTTTTTGGAGAGTATTGTATGACGTCTAACGTCTCTCGTTGGGCGCTCCTGTCGTTCGTTCTGCTGATTGTGCCGCTGGGCGCCTGGGCAGACTGGGGTGCGTTGAACATGCCGCAAGGCGTAACAGAAGTGAGCAACGAGGTTTATACCTTGCACATGCGCATCTTCTATATTTGCTGCGCCATCGGTGCTGCTGTGTTCGGTGTCATGATCTACTCCATGTTCATGCATCGAAAATCCAAGGGCGCCAAGCCTGCCGATTTTCACGAGAGTACGACGGTTGAGATCGTCTGGACGGTCGTCCCGCTCATCATACTCATTGCGATGGCTATCCCCGCCGCTCGCGTGCTGATCAAGATGGAAGATTTCAGCGACTCCGAAATGTCTATCCGGGTCACGGCCTATCAGTGGCGCTGGCAGTATGAGTACCTGGACAGCGGCGTGTCGTTTTTCAGCCAGCTGGCACCCGAGCACAATCAAGCCCGCCAGAAGGGTGCTGATGTGGATCTGGAAGCCACCTTTGCCGCGTCAGCCGCTGAAGCCGACGCCAGTGACGGGCCAGGAGTTTATCTGAAGCAGGTGGACAACGAACTGGTTGTGCCGGTAGGCAAGAAAATCCGTTTTCTGCACACCGCCGCCGATGTTATTCACTCATGGTGGGTGCCTGATCTGGCCGTCAA
>CALLPU010000544.1 GCA_938016235.1 uncultured Granulosicoccus sp.
GCATGATCTGCTGAACATGCCGCGTAACAATCTGGTGGCATTGGCTTCCAGCACCAATACCGACGTGTCTGCCTTGTTCGCCGGGCTGCCCGACGCCATTGACACGATGCCGGGTGACGATTTCAAAGCACAATTCACCGAGATCAACGAAGGCTGGGCTGAGCTTGAGAACTGGCAGGTCATCAAACGACTATCGCCGCCGATCATAGACAGCTACTTTCTGGCCGCCATTGATTCGGAACGCTCTGAAGCCGGCATTGAGCGTAAGCCCGACAACGAACGCATCTATCTATTGCTGTTCGTCAGAACCATCTTCTTGAGTATGGTTATCACGATCAGTTGCATACTGCTCGGCTACCCGGTTGCGTACCTGCTCGCCAACTTGTCAACACGTGCATCCAATCTGGTGCTCATACTCGTACTGCTGCCCTTCTGGACATCACTACTGGTGAGAACCAGCGCCTGGAAGGTCCTGTTGCAGCAACAGGGTGTCATCAATGACCTGTTGGTCTGGGTAGGCATCATCAACGATGCCGGCAGGCTGGTCATGATCAACAACATGACCGGCACCATCATCGCCATGACACACATTCTCCTGCCGTTCATGATACTGCCGCTGTTCTCGGTCATGAAGACCATTTCACCGAGCTACATGCGGGCAGCGAAGTCCATGGGAGCGAGTGATTCGCTGGCGTTCTGGAGAATCTACTTCCCCAACACAGTACCCGGAATTGGTGCAGGCTCCATCCTCGTGTTCATCTTGTCAATCGGCTATTACATTACGCCCGAACTGGTGGGCGGCACGACGGGCGTATTCATCTCCAATCGAATTGCCTATCACATCAGCTCATCGTTGAACTGGGGGCTGGCAGCCGCACTGGGCGCCATACTGCTCGTGCTCGTGCTCGCTCTATACTGGACCTACGATCGAATCGTGGGCATCGACAACGTAAAACTGGGATAAACCATGACTGTTATCCAGAGTGAGCGATTCGCATGAGTGCATTACCACCGTATGCAACCACCGGCCAGCGAGTCTGGTTTTATACGTTTCGCTACGTTATCTGCGGTGCCATACTTTTTTTCCTGATAGCGCCCATCCTGACCATCATTCCGTTGTCTTTCAATGCACAGGATTTCTTCACCTTCACCCCGGAAATGCTCTCGCTGAGCCCGGAAGGTTATTCACTCAAGCACTACGAAGATTTCTTCACTAGCGGGGACTGGCAGAAAGCACTGAAAAACTCGTTCCTGATCGCACCGGCGGCTACCATTCTGGCGACCGCGCTGGGTACGCTTGCTGCGATCGGGCTGACGCAAAGTCATGTGCCCTTCCGCCGTACCATCATGGCCATCCTGATTTCTCCCATGATCGTGCCGCTGATCATTTCTGCAGCCGGCATGTACTTTTTCTATTCACGCATCGGTTTGCAGGGTACGTACTGGGGAGTTGTACTGGCACACGCCGCACTGGGCACGCCGTTTGTGATCATTACCGTTACCGCCACTCTGGTTGGGTTCGATCGGTCGTTGACACGGGCTGCGGCCAGTCTGGGAGCTGATCCGCTGACCACGTTCTTCAAGGTGCAAATGCCACTGATTATTCCCGGGGTTGTTTCCGGTGCGCTGTTTGCCTTTATCACGTCATTCGATGAAGTGGTTGTGGTGCTGTTCCTGGGATCTGCCGGTCAGAAAACGCTACCGTGGCAAATGTTCACCGGCCTCAGGGAACAGATCTCTCCCACCATTCTGGCAGTTGCCACCATCATGGTGTTTATCTCCATCGTGCTGCTTACCGTACTGGAGTTGCTGCGCCGCCGCTCTGAACGACTACGCGGACTCAGCCCGAATTAGCGTCATTCGAACCTGAGTAAACACCCAATTGTGCAAGTTGTCATGTAAATAAGGAAGTTGCACTACAGACATTGCACAGCAATCCGGTAACAGCGTAATCTGGGAAGGCAATCCAACACGCAACAGCTGCATGAAATTTGTGAAACTGGCAAGCCTGGCCGTCTTCCTTGTCATCGTCACGGCACTCTGGTTTCGGTTTAATGCCCCAACTGATGCAACCGATGCCGGTAACGCTACCGCTGAAGGCGGTCCCCGATCGGCAACCTCGCCCGCGCGTGGCGGTGGTCGATCCGGTGGCGGCGGCCGCCCACCGGCTCTGGTTGTCACACAACCTGCCAGGCAAGCGCTGATCAACGATCGGCTCAGTGCGGTTGGCAGCGGTGCGGCGCTATCATCTGTCAGTGTGGTACCGCTTTCTGGCGGAATCCTGACAGAGGTGCTGGTGCAGTCGGGTGAACGCGTGAACCAGGGAGATCTGCTGGCACGTCTGGATAACGAGGAGCAACTCATCGCTCGCGACAGAGCAGCGCGAACGGCAGAAGATGCGGCTATCGATGAAGAGCGTCTGGTCAAACTGTTTCGATCCAACACCAGCACCGAAGTTGAACTGAACAGTGCAAGGGCTGCGTCGGCTGATGCCAAACTGGCACTGCGTGAAGCGGAACTGACACTGACGCGACGTACGATCACGGCGCCCATAGCGGGTGTGGTGGGGCTTGTTGCCGTGGATACCGGCAACTACGTTACCCCGCAAACCGAACTGGTCACGATTGATGATCGCTCGACCATCATCGTGGAATTCTGGGTACCGGAACGCTTTGCCAATCAGGTGTCTGTGGGTCAGGCTGTAGAAGCCACGGCGCAGGCTAACCCCGGTCAACTCTACGAAGGCGTTATCAGTGGCATTGGCAGCCGTATCGAAACGGATAGCCGAACGTTGCCGGTTGAAGCCAGGCTCGATAACACGTCCGACTCACTGCGCCCGGGCATGTCGTTCGAGCTTGAACTGGATTTCACCGGTCAGCAATACCCGGCGGTTAATCCGTTATCCATCCAGTGGGATTCCAAAGGCTCGTATGTCTGGCGTGTGGCCGAGGAAAAAGTGCAACGGGTACCGGTTACCATTATCCAGCGCAATCCCGAATCGGTTCTGGTGACAGGCGATATCAAGCCGGATGACCCGGTGGTTGTGGAAGGGCTGCTCTCATTAAGACCCGGCGCTCCGGTCCGGATGCAAGGGGCAAAACCATGACCACCGCGCAACAGCCATCGCCACACACTGCGTCTGCCACAGAGGATTCCGGAGGCATCACTGCGCTGTTTGTGCGGCGCCCCGTGCTGGCCATGGTATTGAGCCTGCTCATCATCGTAGCTGGCCTTGCGGCAATAGCAGGCGTTGAGATACGCGAACTGCCTGCCGTGGACAGCCCGGTTATCACGGTTACGACAACCTACAGCGGCGCGGCACCGGAAACCGTTGACCGAGAGATAACAGCCATTATTGAATCTGCTGCCGGACGTGTTCCTGGCATCAACTCTATCTCGTCGTCGTCATCATTCGGCAGAAGCCGGGTAACCGTGGATTTTCAGGAATCCGTGAATCTGGATATCGCAGCATCGGATATGCGTGATGCGATTGCGCGCGTTTCCAGAGACTTGCCGGATAACGTGGACGATCCGCGTATAGTCAAAGCCGACAGCGATGCGCAGGCGGTACTGCGACTGGCACTGACATCATCAAGCATGAGTGCCGAGGAAATGACCCTGATTGTAGAGAATCAGGTGCTTGATAGTTTCACCGCGATAAACGGCGTGGCCGATGTCCAGGTTTACGGCGATAGAGAACAAGTGTTTCGCATCGATGTTGATCAGGCGAAACTGGCCAGCCGTGGTTTGAGCGTTGCCGATCTGAGCCGAACACTCGCAGACGCGGCATTCGACACTCCTGCTGGCTCACTGTCCAGCGACACACAAAGCCTGTCAGTGCGTGCCAGCGCCAGCGTGGACTCCACGGAAGAGTTTGCACAGCTGCTGCTCAACGACCGAACTCGCATTGGGGATGTTGCCTCGGTCACTCTTGGTGCTGATATCGGTTCAACGGCATTGCGCGCCAATGGACGCACAGGCGTAGGGCTTGCCATCATTCGTCAGGCGGGTTCCAACACACTGGAGATTTCCGAAGCGGTACACAAGGCCGCCGAACGCCTGAACGCAAGCTTGCCAGAAGGTATTGATATCCGTGTCACCAGCGACGATGCCGTATTTATCAACGGCTCCATCAGGGAAGTGCTCTTTTCACTGAGCCTGGCCATCACCATTGTGGTGGGTATCATCTTTATCTTTCTGCTTAACTGGCGCGCTACCCTCATTCCGGCAGTCACCATGCCAGTGGCACTGATTGGTACCGTGGCCGGTATCTGGCTCGCCGGATTCTCGATCAATATACTGACACTCCTGGCGCTGTTACTGGCCACCGGTATGGTGGTGGATGACGCCATCGTGGTACTCGAAAACATCGTCAATCGACGCAATCAGGGCATGGGGCCAAAGGCAGCAGCCGTCATTGGCACGCGACAGGTGTTCTTCGCTGTCATCACGACCACCGCTGTGCTGGCAGCAGTGTTCATTCCACTGTCGTTCCTGCCAGGCAAGGCCGGTGGCTTGTTTCGCGAATTCGGATTCGTGCTGGCCATCGCCGTCACCATCTCCTCTGTGGTGGCCTTGTCGTTGTGTCCGATGCTGGCGTCCCGACTGCTGAAAGCGCGCACTGCTTATGATGTTCAACGCGCACAAACCAATCGCCTTGCCAACGCCGTTCGCCACGTCGGACATACCGGTGCGCGATGGTATGCCAGTATCCTGAAAACGCTGCTTCGGGTGCCTTATCTGGTTGTGGCCGGTGCGCTTCTGATAGCCGCCCTGGCCTGGCACACCCTGTCTCTGGTGCCTGAAGAGCTGGTGCCACCGGAAGATCGCTCGGTTGCGCTGATGCGCGTATCAGCACCGCAAGGCGTCAGCCTGGAATACACCGCAGCCCAACTGCGCAAGATTGAAGATCTGGTACAACCGTTTGTCGATAGCGGGGAAGCCAAGAACGTGTTTTCCATTGCCGGTAGAGGTGGCAGCACTAACAGTGGCTTCATGGTGGTCACTCTCCAACCCTGGGAGGAACGCACTCGCAGTCAACAGGACATTGTGAGCGAAATAAACCGTGGATTACGCACCATTCCCGGGGTTCGTGCCTTCGCCATTCAACCCAACAGCCTCGGTATTCGGGGCGCCGGGTCCGGTTTGAAAGTTGCCGTTGCCGGCAACAGCTACGAACAACTGGCTCTGCGTGCAGATGAACTGGTACAAGCCATGGAGCAGGATTCACGCTTCGGCAGGGTTAACCTGAGTTATGAAACCAGCCAGGCGCAACTGTCTATCAGCATCGACCGCGAGCGGGCTGCTGATCTGGGTATCGAAATCGATGGGCTGGCTGGCGCCATGCAAGCTGTGCTGGATGGACGTGAGCTGGGCGATGTCTTCATCAATGATCGAGCCGTTGCCGTAAAACTGCTCTCCAGCACACAGCCTATCAATGACCCCACCGATCTTGCCAATCTGTTTTTACGCACGCGTGATGGCCGTATCGTGCCCATGTCATCGATTGCCACGTTGCGTGAGTCTGCCATTGCGCCTTCCCTGCCACGTGAGGAGCGATCCCGGGCTGTCACGGTCACGGCCAGCCTGAGCGATGAGATGTCATTGCGTGAAGGCATGAATGAGCTGACACGCCTGGCCGAGCCACTACTCGATGACGATATGCGACTCATACCGCTAGCCGAAGCCGCCACGCTCAATGAAACGTCCAGTGGCCTGGCACTGACCTTTGGCTTTGCCGTGGTGATTGTGTTTCTCGTACTGGCCGCTCAGTTCGAAAGCTTTGTCAGCAGTCTGATCATCATGTTCACCGTGCCGTTTGGCCTGGCCAGCGCCATCTTTGCGCTTTACCTGTCAGATACGAGCTTGAACATTTACAGCCAGATAGGTCTGGTGTTACTGGTGGGCATCATGGCCAAGAACGGCATTCTGATTGTCGAATTCGCCAATCAATTGCGCGATCAGGGCATGTCCGTATCAGACGCTGCACTGCAGGCAGCCACGCGCCGACTCCGACCCGTGACCATGACGCTGTTCTCCACGGTACTGGGCGGCGTACCGCTGGTACTCGCATCGGGCGCCGGTGCTGAAGCCAGAACTGCCCTGGGCTGGGTGATCGTTGGCGGTCTGGGGCTTGCCACGCTGTTCACGTTGTTCCTGACACCGGTGGCTTACCGATTGCTGGCAGGATTTTCAGCGCCCAAAGCCGCCAGCGACCAGCAGCTGACGCGGGAACTGGCACAGGCGGGCTCTACCTGATACCGTGCCACACGGCGAACCGGTGACAGACTGCGTTCACGGCTGATCAGTACCAGGGCCAACAGCATGAACAACCACAACCCCATGGAACCCGAGTCGCTCGAGCCAGTATCCGCACCGCCAGGTGTTTCTCCACCTTCTGACGGCTCGGGCTCTGGCGCAGGTGCAGCTTCCTCTGTCACTGTGATGATGGTGGTAGCCCCGATATCTTCACCATCAAGATTGTCGGCAGTTGCGTTCACTGCGGCTGAATAGACGCCAGCGTTCGACGGTGTAATACCCAGACTCAGTACAACATCATCACCGATTGGCAGCGAATCAAACGCACATTCAATCGCTTGTACACCGGTACAACTATCCGGCAACGAGGTAACGACCAAACCGCCGGGCAAGCTGATTCTGATACGCGCCTGCTCGGCATCGGCAACTCCGGTGCTGGTCACGGTAGCTTGCAACACGGTTTCAGCATCCACGACCCAGGCAGCGCTCGGCTCAGACCATTCCACGGTCAGTTGACTCAGCGTATTTTCGTCGGAGACGTCTACATCAATACTGGCCTCATCGTTTGCTGGTGCATCATCAATGCTACTGGTGTCGATGCTGGCCGGGATGGACAACGTGCCGCTTTGCAATGGCTGCAACGTAAACTCAAACAGTTTTTCATTCTCCGGACCCGACGGTCGCACCTGCCCCAGCGAACAGCTGATCGCGGTACCGTTAATCTCACACGCTTCATCAACGGACGCAGCATCCCACTTTGTACCCAAGGAAAGATCCAGGTTCAAGACCACTTGTTTAGCCGTGTCATAACCATCGCGGTTGCGCACGATGGCCGTCACGTGCATCTCTTCCTCGATGCCCAGGGTTGTCGTTTCCGTTTCCAGCTCAACGGCCATATCCACAACGTCGTCCACGTTTTCGAGTGAGCCATTGACGCAGCTAATGTCGTCTGCTCCAGAGGGCTTGCAGATACGCGTGTTGTCAGACAGATCCTTGATCAACATGATTCTGTCTACTTCGAATCCGTCTTCGCGTGCGCTGATCATGACGGTATTCATGCCCGGTTCTTCAACCGTCAACCAGATCGTTTTCGGTGCGCCACACGGTCCTACACCGCCGGCATCACGCTGCCTGCCCGACCACGACCAACCACCACCAGCGGTGCAGAATTGCATTCTCGCCCCACTACTGGGCCACTCATTATTCAAACCCACATGAATGCCGTTATCTTCTGTGCCAGTCGAGTAGGCCCGCAAGTGCACATAATATCGGCCGGCCTCGGGGAAGTTCATCGGGTAGGAGGCCTTCGGGCCTGTTCCTGGCGTATCCCAGTAGGCGGTCGGTGGACCAAAAGGATCATCGTGCGTGACGCGTATATCGGGCAACAACTCAAGATAGGCTTGCCCCACGGCTTGATCAGAATGGTTTGCGTCCGGGTCGTTTTCCTGAGCTGGCGTTGACGGTTCTGTCAGCAC
>CALLPU010000545.1 GCA_938016235.1 uncultured Granulosicoccus sp.
ATATACAACTCACCCGCCACACTCAAGCGAACACCATTTGGTAATCGTTCGAAGATGGGCGTACCCAGATCTTCCTCTGCGGCCAGTATGCGTCTGTTTAAAGCCGTGGACGTTATAGCAAGTGTTTCAGCTGCCCGTCTGATAGAACCCACGCGCGCAACGGCATCGATATATTTGAGTTGTTGCAGATGTCTCATTGTGTCTACAGGCCATAAACGCCAGACAGTTTATTGTCCACTCTTGTATTTCCCAATACACATTATCGTTAAATCAGATCGCTATTAACGCCGCTTCAGCACAAGCGTTTACCTGTGCGAATTCTGCAGCGCCACGCTGCAAAAAGAACAGACGTCAAGCGACAGGCAACTGTTTAGCATGCGGCCATTCAAACACAACGGATGCCTTTGGCCCATGACATTGCTGAATACTGTCAGATCAAACTCACTCACTGCATCACGCTGGTGCGCACTCTGCATCAGCGCATCAATTCTGTGCGCAACCAGCTCATTGGCTACTGCTGAAACACAAATGCTCGATCTTGAAAAAGACGAGTTGAATTTTGGCTTCATCAAACTGACCGACATGGCGCCATTAGCCATCGCTTATGAAAATGGCTACTTTGAAGACGAAGGCCTGTACGTCACATTGGAACCACAGGCCAACTGGAAAGTGCTACTCGACAGAGTAATCACAGGTGAGCTGGACGGTGCGCACATGCTGGCAGGGCAACCACTGGCAGCTACCATCGGCTTTGGTACCAAGGCACACATTGTCACGCCCTTCTCCATGGATCTGAATGGTAACGGCATCACGGTGGCCAATGAGATCTGGGAAGCCATGAAACCGCATGTGGACATGGACAGCGATGGCAAGCCTGTACACCCTATCAAGGCCAGTGCACTGAAACCGGTTGTCGATAGTTACAACGATGCCGGAAAGCCATTCAACATGGGCATGGTCTTCCCGGTATCCACGCACAACTATGAACTGCGCTACTGGCTGGCATCGGGTGGCATCCATCCCGGTTTCTATTCTGAAAATGACGTGTCAGGGCAGATAGATGCTGATGCCTTGCTATCGGTAACGCCTCCACCGCAAATGCCGGCAACACTTGAAGCAGGCACCATACTCGGCTACTGCGTGGGCGAGCCATGGAACCAACAGGCCGTGGCCAAAGGCATTGGCGTACCGGTGATAACCGACTACCAGATCTGGAAAAACAACCCGGAAAAAGTGTTCGGACTGACGCGTGAGTTTGTTGATGAGAATCCGAATACCACGCTTGCATTAACCAAAGCCTTGATACGCGCCGCACAGTGGCTTGATGAAAACGACAACGCCAATCGTCAGGAGGCCGTTGAGATTCTGGCCAGATCCGAATACGTGGGTGCGGATGCCGATGTCATTGGTGCATCAATGACAGGAACCTTTGAGTTCGAAAAAGGCGATGTGCGTGAGATTCCGGATTTCAACGTGTTCTATCGCTACTACGCTACCTACCCGTTCTACTCCGACGCCATCTGGTATCTCACGCAGATGCGTCGCTGGGGACAGATCACCGAACACAAGGCCGATGACTGGTATGACGAAGTGGCTAAATCGGTATACCTGCCTGACATCTATCTGGACGCGGCCAAGCTGCTGGTTGATGAAGGATATGTCAGTGAAGAGGACTTCCCTTGGGACAGTGATGGTTATCGGCCTTCCACCAATGAGTTCATCGACGCGATCACTTACGACGGCAAAGCGCCTAACGACTACCTTGAATCGCTGGACATCGGCTTGAAGCAAGGCAGCCCGGCGGTGGGCAGCTGACGCAGATTCCGATTCTCCATTGATTCACGACTCCAGAGGCGTTCAGTTCATGGCACAGTCCGAAGCAGTGATCACATCCTCCGCCGCAGGGCCCTCCCGGCTCAGGCAGTTCATCAACAAGGCTGCCTTCTCGATGGATGCCATTGGTTTGGGCTTCCTGCTCCCCCTGCTACGTATTGCAGCAGGCGATAACATCAAGGAGCAGGCTCAGGAGCTTAAACACCGAGTGCTGGTTCCGCTGCTCGGTATTGGTTTGTTTCTCGCGGCCTGGGCCAGCCTGGCGCCGATGGTGAACACCTCTTTGGGAGCCATCCCGGGCCCGGTACAAGTCTGGGGACAGGCAGGAGAACTGATCCAGGATCATTACCGTGAACAGGACAAGGAAGTGGCTTTCTACGAACGGCTTGAAGCGCGCAATGACAAGTTGCGGGCAGCCGGGCAGGAAGACAAGATCAAGGACCGCGCCTACACCGGCAAGCCAACCTACTTCGATCAGATTGGCACCTCCCTGCTCACGGTAGCGCTCGGGTTTCTGATATCTACCCTGATCGCTATTCCACTCGGCGTGGCATCGGGCTTATCCAAAACCATCAACGGTGCGCTGAACCCACTGGTACAGCTGTTCAAACCCGTATCGCCACTGGCCTGGTTACCCATCGTCACCATGGTGGTGTCGGCACTCTACGTTGACACCTCAGACTGGCTTCCAAAATCGCTCGTGGTGTCGGCCGTCACCGTCACATTGTGTTCACTCTGGCCAACCATGATCAACACCACGCTGGGTGTAGCCAGCGTGGACAAAGACCTGATGAACGTCGGCAAAGTGTTGCAGTTACCCACATGGCAAACCATCACCAAGGTCGTGCTGCCGTCGTCCCTGCCACTTATCTTTACGGGTTTACGCTTGTCTTTGGGAGTTGGCTGGATGGTGTTGATAGCCGCAGAAATGCTGGCGCAAAATCCGGGGCTGGGCAAATTCGTGTGGGATGAATTCCAGAACGGCTCATCCGATTCACTGGCTCGGATCATGGTAGCGGTGCTGACCATCGGCATCATCGGATTCATGCTGGACCGCGTCATGTTCGC
>CALLPU010000546.1 GCA_938016235.1 uncultured Granulosicoccus sp.
TTGCCGGTGAACGTTTTGGTTATGCCACCATGCCAGATCAATACACGCTATCGCACTTTGAAAACGCCATCAGACAACAGCACAACGGGCCGATGGCTGCCACGATTGCACTGCTCAGTACCCATGCTCCCTGGACGCCTATTCCCGTGAAACTGGATTGGGACACTATTGGCGACGGATCAATCTACGATGGCTCCCACCGTTTCGGTGAGCGCGTGAGCTGGAAGTATCGTTCCAAAGTACAGGACATGTACGTGCAGTCTCTCGACTATACGCTTGACATCATCGGAGAATACGCCGCCCGCTATGCGGACGACGCTGTCATCGTTGTGTTGGGTGATCATCAGCCACCCCCTATCATCAACGGTTGGGGCGCCAGTGCCGACGTGCCCGTGCATATCATCAGCCGCGATCAGAGCTTGCTTGATCGGCTGCCTTCAAAATACTGGTTGCCCGGTATGACCCCCGACGATTCAGTGAAGAGTCAGCGCATGTTCAGCATGCGCGACACGTTGTTTACGCTCTTTGATTCAACGGCCCGACCTACTTCGCCTGATTAGCTTCAGCTTCGATGATCAAATCAACCGTATCGCCAACAAGACCGTTGGCAACACCGTAGTTCATACCATAGGCGCTACGTTGCACGGTACCTCTGGCCGAAACCCCCAACGTGAAACTCTTGTGGCCGAATGGGTACTTCTCGGCCTTGTTCAGTGTGACGGTTAATTGCAGGGGTTGCGATTGACCGAGCAGCTGAAGGTTGCCATCGATAGTGGCACTGCCGTTTGCATCCACGGTGGCCGAGCTCGCTGTAAACGTCATCTCCGGATGCTTCTTGACGTTCAGGAAATCCTTGTTTCTGACGTGCTTGTCGCGTGCCTTGTTGGCACTGTCTACTGATGCCGTCTTCACCACGATATTGATGTCACTGACCTGCTTTGTATCGGTGTCATAGTTGAAACTACCTGACACATCATTGAAAGTACCCAGTGTTTTGGCAAAACCGACATGATCGATCAGGAATGCCACTGTCGTGTGTGCCGAATCCAGTGTGAAGCGCTCCGCAGCTGCGTAGGCGGGTGACGCGCACAAGGCAATAAGGGCTGAAACTGCAATTCTCTTGAGCATGAAATTTTCCACGTTGACCAGAAAATACGGGTAAGTCCATCGACCCACCGGGAGCAGAAGTTGCTCTCCGCCGAGTCAACAGACTACCAGTTTACAACCACCTGGCGCTTGCGATATGACCTCAGGCGCTCACCAGTGGTTTATCTGTGTTCTTGATGCGACCACCATTTCGGGCAAAGTTCAATGTGGCCTCCACTTCTTCTGCATCAACGTGTCGATGCCACCAGTTATCAAGACCCACTTCCAAACCCTCGGAATCGTGTATGAACACGCGTGGGTCAGCAAAGTCGTAGTCAATCTTGACGATGTGAACCGTATCGCCATCGAAGGATTCGAAACTGAATTCAACCGGCTCGTTATACTGTTTCATCTGTTCAATGAGTATGCCGGTGGCGATCCTTTCTCCCATGCGCAGTGATTCGTAGTAATCCGTGTAATAGTGAACACCGGCCATGTTGCGAGCGATGGAGATGTTGGCCGCCAGCTTGTTCAGCTCGCCGTTGATGCTCATGTCTACCGTTAATCCTTCCGCCACGTCCTCAAGCGACTGGCCATCTGGCGTTGCCTGCAGCACACGCAAATCCTCAGGCCACGGTAGTGACTCGCCTGATTCATCCGTGGTGTTGAAGAATGCCTTCAACATAGTGACGCAACCACCGGCAACAGTAGCGTGCCCTGCGCCGTAGCTCGGGTGCATCGGCGACCCTTCTGCGAAAGCCATGGGTAGCAGGTACTTCTCTGCATTTTCATACCAGAGCGGGTCTGGTTGGGCACTGAAGTCCAGGTGACTATCAGCGGCACCGGCCGTGTTCAGGCGTGATGTGTTGTGAGCATCAACCAGCGCCAGCAACGGCCCCAGATTACTATCGCTGAGCATACTGCTTAACAAGTTGCTCGTAACACTGCCCAGCTGATCAGATACATCGTTACCTGAACCCGGATTGTTCTGGGTACCTTTCAACGTCAGCAACGCACCTATGCGCTCCGGTCTGGCTCGACGGTGGTAATTGAACTTCTGGCGACGCACCGCCTTCAGGCAGCGAGTGGCAACCTCTGTCACCATGGATAAGATATGCGGTCCACCAAAAGCGGCGAACGCCTGTCTGGATGGAGGTGCATCACTGGTGCTCAATCCATCGGGAAAACCTGGCCCCAATACACCACTATACGGATTGACGACCGGCTTCTGAAAGGTGAAACGAGGGTCTTCAAGCATGTACAGGCAGGCGTTTAGATACGCTTGATATAGCGCATCGTAGCGAACGTACGTGGCCAGATCTCTGGGTGTCGTGATGAATCGACGTTCTGATTGCAGGGCCCTGGCGTTCTGCGCACCAAAGTCGGCGCCATTTTGAACATCAACAAAGGCGTTCCAGTGCACCATGTAGTCCTGACCTGCGATGAAGGTTTCTATTTTCTGGTCGATCACCTGCCGTCCATAAGTGATGGAAGCATCCGTGACGTTGCCGGTGGACGGTGTGAGTTTGTTGCCCTGCAGCATGAACTGAGAGACGTAGGGACCCGTCTTCGCGCCGGGCGCTGAACCGCGAAAGGCATCGATCTGACTGAATGCCGCATCGTCCGGCGGATTGCCAATCGGGAAGCTTTCACCGTGATCCACACGGCGGGCGGCTCTGCGCCTGCGTTGTTGTAACGATAACCCATCACTGGAGGTATCCTGAAACCAGGCCAGCTGGCTCATGGCATTCATGACATCGGAAACAGCAATGCCCGTATTCGCATCAACACCCGACTGGTCTGCAATCTGTGAAAACGGAATATCTCTGATCAGCGCCAGCGCATATACCTCAGCCATCTCTGCCATCAATTCTTCAGACCCCAGCTCGGGAGCCGGAGGCATACCCACTGAATCAGCATCGGGCCCCTGAAGATCAAAATAATGGCCAGCACGCGGGCTTTCCCAACCACGCCACACGATGTCTTCACCCGAAGGTGAGCCTCCCTGTATGCGTGTCAGAGGTACAGCGGTCGCAGAGATGCCACGAGGAATACGATCGAAGTTCTCGGCATCCTGCTGATTGATCTGATTGACCAATAGCGTGTAATCATCGGCCTGATTCAGCTGGCCAAACTCGTTGTGTGATAAACCTTTCGTAAAACTGGCTACAAAACCTTCGTTCTGCAGGTCCAGCTCATCCGAATTCTGCTCGGTCGGTAACGCCGCATACTTACCCGAGTATTGCGTTGCCAGTGCACGTCTCTGACTGGCAAGCTCGTTACGATAACCATTTTCCTGAAATGGCCGTCTCCTGAATTCCGCCATGATAAATCTCCCTTGTTATCTGATTGAATCGGTAGTCTCAAAGTGGGTTGCCACTTTGATTCGAGGGAGTATATCGATGGCGTTCTCAGCAACAGAGGCGCACCCGCTGCACGAAGGTTTAAAAAGCAGCGGTAATATTACCGCTGCCCCGGGTTCAACGTGTGAGCGACGCCTGCGCTTCTGTCAGTCTCGCGGCACCAGAAACAGCCAGAGCATTCCGATGCAGACGATGACAAAAGTGCCCAGGGAGATTCGCTGCACCCACAGATCATCGATACCGGTTTCCTGCAGCCAGCCAGTAAGCATCGCCACCGCAAACGCCGCCAGCAACAAGGCGATGCCCACTTTCACCATCAGATAGGCCAGTGCATCCAGTGGGTTACGCCGCTCCACCGGCAGATCTGCAGACTTTGCCTGAAGCGAGTTGTGCATGAGTTCGGTGCGAGCAGGTGCCTTGCGGGTAAACAGCCTTCGCACAGCACCGATGATGACGCCTGCGGCCAGGCCAAGGGCAACTTTCTCAGCCAGTTCTACAACCAAAATGTCCACGACTCATATCACTCCATCCTTGTAGCAGCCTGAAAAGCCTCACTACGATGCGCAGGCCGCCAGAAAGCGCTTGATCGTAGTAGCCATGCCAAACTCGATAGCGTCAGCTGTCAGTCCATGTCCAATGGACACTTCCGCTATATAAGGTATACGAGCAATAAGCGCAGGCAGGTTTGCAACCGTCAGGTCATGGCCTGCATTAACGTCCATGCCCAGCTCGCGCGCGGCGTCTGCCGTCGCACCCAATCGCTCAATCTCTGCTCTCATGGCCGTTTCATCCGCATACGTTCCACCATAGGGGCCGGTATACAACTCAATACGATCACAACCTGTCTCTTTCGCCCACTGCACTTGTTCAGGATCCGCATCCGCAAACAGAGACACTCGCATGCCACCCTGTTGCAAACGATCAACCAGCGGCGTTAGCATGTTGTGATGCGCCTTGAAGTCCCAGCCATGATCAGACGTTGCCTGGGCAGGATCATCTGGCACCAGAGTGACCTGCTCCGGGCGGTTTTTCTCAACCAACTCCAGAAAGTCTTCTGTGGGATAGCCTTCAACGTTGAATTCGCAGTTTGGAAATTCGTCATCAATCAATGCCCGCAGCTCCGCAACATCAGTAAATCGGGTATGTCTCTGGTCTGGTCTGGGATGGACAGTCAGGCCATGAGCACCCTGCTGCAAGGCAATACGACCGATCCCGGTGACACTTGGCCAGGGCAGATCGCGCCGATTACGAAGTTGCGCGACTGCATTCAGATTAACGGACAGTTGAGTAGCCATGAGACAAGTTTGCCGTACGTTGAGCGGACGGCCAGTATAGCCAAACGCACCGTGGCAGCACAGGATTGTCGTCGCCTACATCACCAGTTCAGTGTCTTGCCAGACAGCCACCCAACCAAACCAGAAGGCTCGATGAAACAACAACAGACTTGCTCACACATCAAGTGACTGACTATGAAGTGTTGTCTAGCGATACCGAGTTCCACAGCGATACGGGTACGCTCTCCATGGCGCCGGTTGGCTCACTCGGATTAACGCTGGTATGCTCCGGGTACCGACGACGCTTTTGGCTTACCTATAGTGGCAATCGAACAATCCATCACTATCAACCGCCCTGCCCGTGATGTGTTCTCCATTTATCAGGACGTGGATAGCTGGACGGTGTGGGATCCAGATATAGAAGCCGTCGGTATGGACGGGCCCTTTGCCCCCGGCACAACCGGTTGGTTGAAGCCGGTAGGAGCGCCTAAAACGCCAACCCGCATGGTAAGTGTCAACGAGCCCACAGAGTTCACGGTGGAAACCAAACTACCACTGTGCACGATGAGCTTCATACACGAACTGCAAGAGCATCCAGAGCACACTCGCGTGACGCACAGGGTCACTTTCACAGGCATTCTGGCCCCCGTGTTTTCTCGGCTGATCGGCCGCAAGATTCGCTCAGGCATCGAT
>CALLPU010000547.1 GCA_938016235.1 uncultured Granulosicoccus sp.
TCCCACACAATGAAAGTGTCTGGCATTCCGGCGGAAATTGTCTTTCTGCAAGCGCACGTGTTCCAGGGTGTCATGCAGCTGCCACGGTGCTCCGCTCATCGGCGAACAATATCGGGCAAACTGCACGTGACTGGCATGAAACACCTGATCTATCGTACGTTGTCGGCAACGTCGAGGTTGAGTCTGACGTTCGTCTGCCAGTCCCCAACCTGCATAGAAGGGCAAACCGAACACGGTTACAGGCCTTTCACACAACAGGGCTTCAAACCCAAGCTGTGAGGTACCCACATACACTCTGGAGGCTTGCTTGACCCAGGCCATGGGATTATCCGATCCGGCGATCACCGGGATGCTCAATGACTTTGCATAATCCGACAGGTAGCCGTTGCGGCGCCCCGATACCACATCCGGGTGTGTGCGTACGACAACGCTGGCGTGCGGATTCTCGTCAATGGCGCTGTCCAGCATCCTTTTGAAAGCAGACTCATCCATGGCGCCGTAACGAACGGATGCATCGTCCTGAGTCTGATCAACCACCAGCACGAAATCATCCGGTACCGGCTGACTGTTCACGCCTTCAGACGAGTTACCACTCTGCCAGACAGCGGAAGCATCACGGCAGAAATTGTATTTACTGATGTTGGATTGCACCAGGAGCTGCCGGCATTTTGCGGCATACGACAGTGCTGCTTCATCGCAGGTTTGCGAAAAATCGGCGTCTTGTTGATTAAGGTAATTTTCAATACCCGACGGTTTGGTCGAGTCGTAATACACACCCACCGGATCAACCAGCAACGAATAACAACGCCTGGAATGTGCACTTTCAGACGCTGTGCGTATCCAGCCATCTTCCAGAAACCACACGGGCAACGCACGGCAGTTTGCATATTCGAGCGCAACCTGAGCGGTCTGTTTTCGCCCCCAGGCAAGCACAACATCAGCAGGCAACGCCTGACGTCGAGCCTCTCGCGGAGATAGCACGCATTGCAGGCCAAGAAAAGCGGCCAGATTTTCGATGGCCAGAATACCCGGGGACAACGCAACAGCCACCTGCGCGGCGGTCACGTTATCCTGAACGTCTGCATTGCCCACCAGGGGCAAGGTGCCGGCTGACGGTGTATGACTCACAGCACCATCCACATCACAATGCCGGTAAGAGCCAATCCCAGCATCAGGTTTTGCGCCGTTTTCAGCAACACCGTTCGGCGATCAACATCGTCGTCACGCGGGATATCCGGTAATACAGACTTCGGGCCGTCTTTGAACTGAGCACGGATCTGCTCCAGCCTGTCCAGCGGTACGCCCGCAGCATCCGCATAAGCCACAAACGTATTGATTGCCTGCAACCCACCGTCTCCAGGATTCAGACGCATGAGCTGGGTAAGGTGATTAAGTGCCTGCATATGCACGCCCTGCTGGCTCGCCACATGCCGTACATGACGAAGATCCTTTTCCAGAGTCACGATCTCGCCCAGAAATTTCTCCAGCTCTTCACGCTTTATGGCTTGGGGACCGTGAGCTTTCTCAGATGTTTCCACCGCAGTGGTGATCATCTTCGCCTGCTCTTCCGGCTTGTCGTGCACGCCCAGCTCTATCAAGGCATTGAGCATATGGAACTGAACACCGTGGGCGAGTAATTCCTCTCTTATTTCATGCACGTCTGCCATCAAACCGCAGATCTCATCAACGGTGCGGCGAATCAGATTGTTACTGGCATCGGTTGTGGCCTGGCTTGAATCATTGGCTGCAGGTTTACCCGCGGGCACCCCATTGCCTCCCACCAATGCACCGGCAGGCGCAGCAGAAGGAGCCGTTAATGCAGTACCAGCAGCAGCCGTTTCTACCTGTTTGGGTTGTGCAGACAAAATTGCAGTTCCTGGTGTATCTCTACGCGTTAACTGGCCTGACGAAACGGCACAACGTTGTCGTGCGTTTCATGCACAAGACCTTGCAGGTATTGACCGTATTTGTTTTTCTGCAAAGGAGCTGCAAGCGCAAGTAAGTGTTCGTCACTGATCCAGCCGTTTCTCCACGACACTTCCTCAGGGCACGCAATTTTCAGCCCTTGTCGGCGCTCCAGTGTTTCCACAAACTGACCTGCCTCCAGCAGGGAATCACCGGTACCGGTATCCAGCCAGGCATAACCACGCGACATCAGCTGAACGTGCAGATCGCCACGCTCAAGATACGCTTTGTTAACGTCAGTTATCTCCAGTTCACCGCGCTCAGATGGCTTGATGTCACGAGCAATATCAACCACATCGTTATCGTAGAAATAGAGACCGGTTACCGCGAAATGAGATTCCGGTATATCGGGTTTCTCTTCAATGTTCAGTGCTCGCCCCTGTTTGTCGAACGAGACAACACCGTAGCGCTCCGGATCACTGACGCGATAGGCAAACACACTGGCACCGGTTTCATTGGATGCGGCATTGCCGAGCAAGCCTGCCAAATCGTGCCCGTAAAAGATGTTGTCACCCAGAATCAGCGCAACGTTGTCATCGCCGATAAACGACTCACCCAACAGAAACGACTGAGCAAGTCCATCGGGTGAAGGCTGTACGGTGTAGGACAGATTCATCCCCCACTGAGTGCCATCGCCCAGCAATTGCTGGAACAACGGAACATCACGAGGGGTAGAAATGATCAGGACATCCTTGATCCCCGCCAGCATCAGCGTACTCAGCGGGTAGTAGATCATGGGCTTGTCGTACACGGGCAGCATCTGCTTGGAGACTGCCTGCGTCATCGGGTGTAGCCGGGTACCTGATCCACCGGCGAGTACGATACCTTTCATTACATGCAAATTCCTGGCGGCAATGCTCTGCTTAACGCAAGAAGCAAGCCGACAGTTACGTCAATTCACCGTGTTACTGGACACAAGTCCCAGTTAGAAATTTCAGGGTGTCGACGCCATTCCATCTCACCAAAAAAGGACCAGAACGCAAACGGCCCATAGCGGCTGCTCTGAGCTGCTATGGGCCGTTGATGACTAACTGTGGCCCGGTTGAATCGAGCCCGTCAATGCGCGAGAATCGGCTGGCCTACTGGGCCTGAGCAAATGCGTGGACTTTGTTGTCGCCGGCATCCAGCAGATCTGCAAAGTAGGCAATCGTCTTTTCAAGACCCTGCTCAAGTTTGACCTGAGGCTCCCAGCCTAGCTCTTTCTTCGCCATGGAGATGTCCGGGCGTCGCTGTGTAGGATCGTCGCTAGGCAACTCACGGAACACCAGCTCTGAACTCGAGTTAGTCATCTCGATGACCTTCTCGGCCAGCTGACGAATGGTGAACTCATCCGGGTTACCGATATTGACCGGACCCGTAAAGGAATCATCCGTGTCCATGATCCTGACAAACGCTTCGATGAGATCCAGGCAGTAACAGAACGAACGGGTTTGATCGCCTTCACCGTATATGGTGATTGGTTCACCGGTCAGTGCCTGCATGATGAAGTTGGACACCACTCGGCCATCGCTCGGATGCATGCGCGGGCCATACGTATTGAATATTCTTCCTACCTTGATTCGCAGGTTGTGCTGGCGGCGATAGTCAAAAAACAGTGTTTCTGCACAGCGCTTGCCTTCGTCATAGCACGAGCGGAAGCCGATCGGGTTTACATGGCCCCAGTAATCTTCACGCTGTGGATGCTGGTGCGGATCGCCATAGACCTCACTGGTTGACGCCTGGAAGATCTTGGCACCCGTGCGTTTGGCCAGACCGAGCATATTGATGGCGCCATGAACACTGGTTTTAGTGGTCTGAACCGGATCGTGCTGGTAGTGAATCGGGGACGCCGGGCAAGCCAGATTGTAGATTTCATCGATTTCGATGTAGATGGGGAACGTCACGTCATGGCGCATCAGCTCAAAGGCCGGATTGTCCAGAAGGTGAAGGATGTTCTGCTTGTTACCGGTGAAGTAGTTGTCCATACAGACCACTTCATGCCCTTCCGCCAGAAGACGCTCACACAGGTGTGACCCCAGGAAACCGGCGCCGCCAGTAACCAGGATTCGTTTTCTTGCAAGGTTTCGCATACCAGACTGGGTGTTATTCATACGAATACTAAAATTCCGTTAACTTGGATGATTGGCCGCGCGGGTCGCATCCTACACCACGTCTTACTGTTGGAACTGTAAACAGTGGTAAGGACGACAGCATCTTGGGTGCAAATTGCAAGCCACAGGGAGATTGCCCCATTTCGGCCCTGAGGTTAAGTGAAGATCACTACAGGTTGTGAAAACTGACCCGACCCTGGGTTTAACGCACAAATGCGTGTATTGCTGCATTATAGCGGAAGTTCGCCACCAAACTTGACACTTCGAGGCTGGCGATCGCAGGTTACACCTGACTCAGCACTGCGGCGACCGCATCCACATCCACGTCAAAACTCAACCCTGCAGTTTCGTGCTGGCTATCGGCAAAACTCTGTGCCACATCGATATTGACCAGACGAGCATAGTCTTGCAAAGGATTTTCCAGAATCGCATGATAATGATGCCCGCAATTGGCTGCCAGGCCATAGTAGTACGGGAACACATGGCGACTGAACAGCTCAACAACCGTGATGCCAGGACGGCAGAAAACCATGTTCGTCAACGCCCCGCCGTGCGGCGACATCAACACATCCACCCGTGACAGCAAACGGGCCTGTTCCGCCACGCTCAGCCCTTCCATTGCCAGAATGGTGAAACCTGCAGCACGCAGCAACGGCAGAATCTGCTCTTCATTGCGGATTCCACGACGAACACCCTCTGGACGCGTGATGTACAGCTTTATTCGTGGCTCAGCATGATCCACTACCGGATACAAATGCTTCATCCACTGCGGGATGTACCGGTGCATTTTCAGATTGATACCGCAGTTGAGGTCAATATGCAGCAATTTATCGCAACACCAGTGCGGCTGCTTGACGGTTTCAACAATGCGTGAGGAATCAATGCCAAACCTCGCCAGGGTCTGAAGTTGCCAGTCACCGGTAATTTCCCGAACAAGAAAATGATCAATACTGTCCAGAGAGATACCTTCCCGCTCAAGCATTCCGAGCTTGGGGAGAATTTCCAGCATCCAGTGATAGTAGCAATGTGCGCCCGCAGAGGTGGCAAACATCAACGTCGTACCCGCCAGCCGCGGTGGTGCTCGCCAGCGTCTGAACGCTTTTTGATCAGCGGGCATACCGTGCCGAAGCACTTCTTGCCTGGCACCATCATGAACCCACCAGGACACCCCGGTGAAGTACACCAACGCCTGCGACACCTGCGTCAGTGACACAGCGTTGGTATGCATCTGAGTCTCTGGATGTGCGCACTGACCGTGTTCCTGCACCAGGCCAGGTGGATCAAGAGCGTAGGTCTCAGGTTTCAGTATCACACGAGATTCAGACAAGCCGGATTGCGTCTGCAAGCCTGTGTTTGCGATGCCAAGGCCAGCCTGTACAGGTTGATTCCCTGCGCTACTGACGCAATCATGACTACTCTGGGCTGTGTCGGGAAGCAGTGTTCGTAGCCGGGCAAGCGAGGCTTCTGCCCGGGTTATTGTGTTGAACTCCAATGTCGGCGGCACGGCCATTTGCCATTCCGAACACTGCGTGATCACGACATCAGGGTGAACCTGATCGATATAGTTCCAATCAATGGCATCCCCCCAGATAAAGTGTAGCTCGGCAAATGTCTCGGCTAGCATACCCGTGAACAAGGTACGTGAATCACCAGAATGAGCGTCGCCAATCAGTACGACACACAATCTGGACGCTTCCGGATGACGATTTTCGAAAACTGTCTGTGCTCCCTCGCTGTACTCTGCCTGTGACAACAGCGCTTCAGAAGCGGAAGACGCCTCGCGAAACAAAGCCAGCTCATTGGCATACCGCTGCACGGAGCGCAGTCGTAATCGGTAGGTTCTTATCAGCTGAGGCTCTTCGGGCAGTTGACCTTGATCAAGATTCATCAACTGTGCAGCTTCATCAAAGGGATACCCCAGCAACTGTGTGTTGGTATCAACCTTGAGTTTGCTGCACAGGAGCTGATAGGCCATGTAACAACTCCAGGGGGCCCATCGCGTATCTGACTTCCAGAACAGGGGGTACTTGCCTTTCTGACGAGTCAGATAACCCGTAGGCTCAACCAGGCAAGAGAGCGACTTGAGACTCTCCGATGACCATCTTGCAAATCCCAGGTCTTGATCACCCACCGTTCCGGGCGCACACGCACTCGCTCCGTACTCTTTCATGATGCTGAGCTTGTCGGGTACACCAAGATGAATATACTGAATACCCCGCTGCTGCAGCGTTGCCGCACGATGATTCAGTTCTTCCCGCCATGCAGCTTCAACGGTTGAGTCAACGGGTTGCCGAGGCGTTAGCAAGTCCAGGGCTGGTTTTGCGAAAAGCCATCCTTCAAGGCCCTCAACGCTCTCCACCCTATCGGAGCCAACGTCCAGAGCTTCCACCGCGCTACTGTGTGACATCTTAACCACGCATTCTTATCGGGAGACCTCTTCCGGTCAAGCAGCCTGGGTTGCTTCCGGACGTTCAAGCTTGAACATCTCACGCAGCTCTGCTTCATACTCAGATTGCTGCGACTGTGTTGACTTGTCACGAGCGATGGACCGCGCGCAGGCATGCATATCGAGAATCTCATCCAGATGACGTTGATGATCCAGAGCGTGGGTGACGCTTGTCGCGTGGCGGCGATGAATGTTCAGTGACTCTGACACATAAGCTACTCGGCAATTTTCGCCCGCCAGCGACGCCAGATAGAGACGCCAATCTCCCACCAGCGAATAGTGGCTTAATTCATCACTCACCATTTGCAAGGTCTCGTTCAGATGGCCACGATCCCAGACAACCGAGCTGACATTGAGTATGACGTTTCGAACTGCCAATGCCTGTTGTATGAAATCGCGCCCGTCCATCACAAAAGACTCACTGAACAATTCCGGGTTAATGTCGCGATAGTAGTAATCATAACTGTCTGCCAACAATTTCCCATCATTGTCTATCTGAACAGAATTGGTAAAACTCAATCGTGTATCGCCAGTGTAGGCGGACAACGATCGGCTGAGAAACTCCGGCTTGGCCCCATCATCAGCCTCCGCTATCCATACATGAGAGCCACGACACAACGACAATCCCAGTCTCCATTGGCGGAAAACGTTACCGCTGTTCTGAGTATTGGCCACCAGCTTGATCTTTCGCTTCGCCAGCCGCGCACCGTGTTGAATGATATCAACACTGTTGTCACTAGACTTGTCATCGAGCACGATTACTTCAAATACCGGCATATCCTGATTGAACACGCTGGCCATTCGCTCGGGAAGGTACTTCTCATAGTTATAGTTGGGAATGACCACAGACACTTTTTGAAGCGTGGGTCGCAGCATTTGCAGCAGATCAAAACAGTAGTCATCCAGCTGACAATTTTCATTGACAAAATCAATGCGCGCCTGCCGCTGACTGTCAGAATCATGATCCAATGCCTCGCTCAACGCCGCCTCGACTGCAACATGGTCACCTCGATCAACGGCGTAGCCATGATCTTGCATGACGGCATCAAACCCGGTGGTTCCCGTAAACAACACAGTCGGTACGCCAACGTTCATGGCTTCCAGTACGACCGTAGGATAGGGATCTTCGCGGGAAGTGAGAAACAGCGCATCACAGGCCGAATAGTAATCAGACATCTCACGAGTAAATCCGATCAGATGAATTCGCGAGGCAAATTCTGTGTGCTCCAGATCAGACTGAACCCAGCGTTGCATGTCGAGGGACAGCGCACCTGCCCAGACGAAATGCACGTCGTCCCGGGTTTTCATCCAGCGCTGAGCTGTTTGCAGAAACAGATCAAACCCTTTTCGCAGATCAGCATAGCCTACGTTGAGTACCATCTTCTGATGCTCATGGATTCCCAGCTTCTGCCTGATACGCGCCCGAGCCTGCTCGTCATACTCAATTTCCTTATACGTGCCCTGCGGCTTGATATGCTGCTTACCCACTTCGCGTTTGGAATAGCTGGCAAATCCACGCCGAACAATATCGGAAGGAAATACAACGTGATCTGCATGCCGGTCGATCAACTCCACGTTTTCCTGAAGAGAAAACTCTTCGATGAGCAGCGGCATCTCGTGAATCAATGAGGTAACGTCGATACCAGCCATTTTCAGTACCGGCACCAGATTGCCCGTTACGCAGGTATTGCAGATGGCCATATTGAAGGAGCGTTGAGCTAACCACTCTGGCAACGCCATCTCACCGATATCACTCAGTATATGGGTTGGGGCAACTGCCTCATATTCCTTGACCAACGTGCCGCCCTGCTTTAACAGGATCGTTACCGGCAGGCCAAACTGCTGACGAAATATTTTCGCCAGGGACAGTAACAGCATTTGGGCGCCGTGCTGATAAGCATCGTGCCCCACCAGCAACAGATTGAAAGAACCGGTGGCCGTTGCAGCCGATTCAAATTTGTTCACGTCATTGATCTGCTTTAACAGGCTGAGCCCGTGAACCGCTCGCTGAGTTGCATTGAGGTAAGCATGCCCATAATGGACATCCGGTTCCAGATACGCGCTCTCCGCCCATTCGTTCCACGCGTTGACAAACACCAGAGGCTCGCCATAAAAAGGTTGCTGACACGCCCGATCAATGACACCGTTCAACCATCGCTCGTACGATTCCGGTGTTGACCCATGCAGCACCATACCGCGGCCCTCTCGGCGAGCATCATTATCCCAATGGGGGGATACGGTTTTGATCAAGGGGAAATCGGCTTTGGGCTCACTGAGTGATTGCTCGATAAT
>CALLPU010000548.1 GCA_938016235.1 uncultured Granulosicoccus sp.
CTTTACCTTGTTCACGTGCCCAACAGCATCACATGCTCTGGCGAAAACCGCCTTGTTGTTCGGGTTGGTTCCCACCGATACCGATGGCAAGCCCATCCTCGAATCGCCCGAAGAAGCCACCCATCTGGCCCGGTCACGGCCGGCCGATTATCGGTCGGGTCAGGATGGTGAAGACTATCGCCGAGAGATCAAGCAGGCAGCGGCTGACCAACGTTCCGCGCAGGAGGCCAAAGACTGATGGAAACCCTTGTCGCGATCGTCTTGCTGACATTCCTGGCCATTGTCGCGGTGGGCATCATCGTGCTTCGCGATCTGTTGGGGGCTGTCATTCTGCTGGGGCTGTACAGTTTGATAGCCGCGGGTGCCTTTGTGGTTATGGATGCGGTGGATGTCGCCTTCACTGAGGCGGCGGTAGGCTCCGGCATCTCAACCATTTTATTTCTCGGTGCGTTGTCGTTTACCAAGCACGAGCAGAAGCCGCGTGGCAATGACAGCGTCATGGCCCTGATTTTCGTGATCGTCACCGGTGGTTTGCTGATTTACGGCACGCTGGACATGCCGCACTACGGGCGTGCCGATTCGCCGGCGCAATCGCATCCGGATCTGGCCGTCAGATTCATCGAAGTGTCTGGTTCTGAAGTGGGGCCACCGAATATCGTGACCTCGGTGTTAGCCAGCTATCGCGGATACGATACGTTAGGCGAGACGCTGGTGGTCTTTGCTGCAGGCATTGCGGTGCTGAGTCTGCTGGGACTCAAGCGACGACGGCCGGAGGAAGAATCGCCGGAGGATGCACCGGGCGACACACCGGGTGTGAAACCAGACGATGTTCAGAGTCAATACTGAGTACTGCTTGTGAAACTCTACCCAAGACAGCGCCATCGCGTACTGCAAGTAGTGACCAAGCTGGTCATCCCGTTTGTGTTGATGTTTGGACTCTACGTCCAGTTTCACGGCGACTATGGTCCCGGTGGCGGATTTCAGGCCGGCGTCATCTTTGCCAGTGCGTTTATCCTGCACGGTCTGATATTTGGCTTGCAGCAAACTCGTCGTGTTCTGTCACCTGGCGTGCTTCGTGTGATGATGTCACTCGGTGTGCTGCTCTATGCTGGCACCGGGGCTGTGACCATGTTAATGGGAGGGAATCTGCTCGACTATGACGTGCTGGCTCACGATCCGTTGCACGGGCAGCACTGGGGTATTTTCGCTGTTGAACTGGGCGTTGGTATCACCGTCACCGGCGTGATGATTTCGCTGTTCTACGGGTTTGCCTCAAAACGATGACTCAGGCGATAGGACTTTACAGCTACTGGATTGTCATCCTGTTGATGATGGCAGGCCTGTACATCATGATTGCGCGCTACAACCTGGTGAAGAAAATCATCGGGCTGGGGTTGTTCCAGACCTCCATATTTTATCTGTATATCACGATGGGAAAAGTGGACGGTGGTACAGCGCCAATACTGGTCGAAGATGCCACGCTGTTGTACTCCAACCCTGTACCGCATGTGCTTATCCTGACCGCCATTGTGGTAGGTGTTGCCACCAGTGCAGTCGCGCTGGCCTTGATCGTCAGAATCTACGAAAGCTTCGATACCATCGAAGAAGATGAAATCAAGGCGATCGAAGCACAGGAGCCTGACTCTTGATGACTGAGCAACTGCCAGCGTTACAGATCCTGATTACCATGATGGCGGCTCCCTTGTGTGTGCTCGTCAGAAACGCACGAGTTAGCTGGGCCATTGCGCTGCTTGCCAATGCCTTTGCCTGCTGGGTGGCGTGGCAACTATTGCAACAGGTGCAGACTACCGGTGTTATCCGCTACGCATTAGGTGGTTGGGCGGCGCCATCCGGTATCGAGTACTACATCGACACCATGAATGCGGCTGTTTTGCTGCTGGTGTCGGGTATCAGTACCTTGAGCCTGCTTTATGCCTACAAGAGCGTCAGCAAGGCCGTGCCGATGGCCAAGCATTACCTGTTCTATTCGGCGTGGCTGCTGTGCGTCACCGGGTTGATGGGTATTGTTATCACTGGTGATGCCTTTAATGTTTTCGTGTTCCTGGAAGTGTCATCACTGGCCACGTACATGCTGATCTCGTTTGGCGATGACCGGCGGGCGTTGACAGCCAGCTTTCGTTATTTGGTGCTGGGCAGTGTTGGCGCCTCGTTCATCCTGATCGGTATCGGATTTTTATACGCGGCAACCGGATCCCTGAACATGGTGGATCTGGCAGAACGTATCCCCGACAGCGAGTCTCAACGAGCGGTACTGGTGGCCTTCAGCTTCATCACGATTGGCGTATTGATCAAGGCGGCGGTGTTTCCGTTGCATGCCTGGCTACCCAATGCCTATACCTTTGCGCCTATTGCTGTCACGGCATTCCTGGCAGGTACCGCCACCAAGGTATCCCTGTATGTGCTGCTGCGATTTTTCTTCAGTATTTTTGGTGAGGCCTACAGCTTCGGTCAGCTTTTTCTCAACACGGTTCTGCTACCCGCGGCCATCGCAGGCTTTGTACTCATGTCGCTGGTGGCCATCTTCCAGACCGATCTTAGGCGCATGCTGGCCTATTCCAGTGTTGCTCAGATTGGCTATATCGTGGCCGGTTTTGCGTTGGCCAGTCAGGCCGGGCTCACCGCGGGTATCGTGCACATCGTCAACCACGCGATGGTCAAGACAGCCCTGTTCATGGCCGTGGGTTGCATCATCTATCGGGTGGGTCATGCGCATCGACCGTCGCTGGACAGTTTGTTCAAGCACATGCCGTTCACCTGCGTAGCGTTCATCATTTCCGGTCTGGGTTTGATTGGTGTCCCCCTGACCGTGGGGTTTGTCAGCAAGTTCACGTTGATTGGCGCAGCCATGGAACGTGGCTGGTGGATTCTGGCCGGGCTGGTTCTGATCAGTTCACTCATGGCTGTGGTGTACGTGGGCCGTGTAGTGGAAGTCATGCTGTTCCGGCAATCACGACAATCGGGGCCTGAATCCAGTGGCTTGTCTGAAGCACCTGTCACGATGTTGATTCCGATGTATGTGCTGGTTGCCATGGGCTTGTACTTTGGCATCAACGGCAGTCAGACGCTTTCAGTCGCCGGTGAAGCGGCTCGTCAACTGCTGGGAGGATTCTAGATGAATCCGTTATGGACACTGGTTCCGCCTCTGGCGGTTATTCCGTTCATTCTGCTGTTCGGTGAGAAGCGAAAGAACTGGCGCGAAGGCTCCATCATCATTGCAGGCCTGGCCCTGTTGCTGATTAATAACCAGATTTACAGCGCCGTCATGGCTGGCGAAACACCGCAAAGCGGTGAGCTGGCCTTGTTGGCCGACTTCTCCTTGAAGCTCTCGGCCGAGCCCATGGGTGTAGTGTTTGGCTTGCTGGCCAGTTTTCTCTGGGTGGTGACCACGGTGTACAGCATTGGCTACATGCGCGGACATCACGAAATCAATCAGACGCGTTTTTATACCTGCTTTGCGCTGGCCTTGGCGGCGGTCATGGCAGCGGCGTATGCCGACAACCTGCTCACGCTGTTCGTCGCTTACGAGGTCATCACGATATCCACTTTTCCGCTGGTCACCCA
>CALLPU010000549.1 GCA_938016235.1 uncultured Granulosicoccus sp.
AAGAAGGTCTTCGACATGCTGTCTGCCGACAAGATCCCGTTTGTGGGTTACCACATGCCGTTCCCCGGTATGGGATACGTGGAAACACGCGGTGAAGGCGGGTATCGCTATGTGCCGGTCAGTTATCAGATGATGATGTAACGATTCGATCCTTACGTGATTGAACCACAGTAAAATCCGGCAGACTTGAGAGTGGTGAAGATCACTCTCAAGCTCTGACCATTTTAATTGCCTGCAGTTTTCATGGGTCTTATCTATTGAATACAAGCGCCCGTGTAGTTATCGCTGGAGGCGGCTTGAGTGGCTTGTGCGCTGCGCATGAACTGGCAAAGCAAGATGTCGCCTGTATCGTCGTTGAAGCACGGGGTCGTGCTGGTGGGCGTATTGCCGTTGAGCATTTGGAAGTTTCCGGATCCCCACCATTCTCAGCTGCGGTGGATATGGGGCCATCGTGGTTCTGGCCGGGTCAGTCACATCTGGCGCAACTGATTGAACAACTGAATCTTGGCAGCGGCGTTTATCCGCAGCACAGCCAGGGTTTGTCTGTCATTGAGTATGCCAACGGCGCGATCGAGAAAGCACCGGGTGTGGCGTCAATGGCAGGTTCCAATCGTCTGGATGGCGGAATGCAGCGGTTGATCGATACGTTGCTCGAACAGATGGGTGATACCTGCGAATTGCGCCTGAATTCACAGCTCATGAGCATCGCCCAAAACAGCCAGGGGGTCGTATCCACCCTTCAGCGCAACGGCCAGCAGCAAACGATTGAATCCACCTGTGTCATCGTTGCCATGCCGCCACGTGTGGTATCACATGGCGTAAGTTTTGAGCCGGCGTTGACTGAGCAAGAGCGGGTGGGGCTCGAGTCAATTCCCACATGGATGGCTGCTCATGCGAAATGCGTGGTGATCTATGAACAACCATTCTGGCGGCTGCAGAATTTGTCAGGTGATGCGTTCAGCCAACTCGGGCCGTTGGTTGAGATTCACGATGCATCGCCTCGCGCTGCTGAACAGTACGCATTGTTCGGCTTTGTTGGCATAGAACCTCTGCAACGCGCTGGATCATTGGATGCCATCAAGCACGCTGCCATTGAGCAACTGGTAAGGTTGTTTGGCGAAGCCGCTGCACAGCCCGTTGCCATTCACCTAAAAGACTGGTCGCTGGATCCCCATACTTGCACCAGCCTGGATATTGCATCCGCCGGAGGCCATGTGCAGCGGGTATCACTGCCCGTTTCACACCAATCAAGTGGTGTGGTGTGGGCTGGCTCCGAAACAGCCAGTGTGGGAGGGCATGCCAATGGGTACCTGGAAGGTGCTGTAGAGTCCGGTGTGCGAGCGGCTCATCAAGTCATGGCGCAGCTGATATAAGTTTGCGTGTTGGCGTAAGATGTTCGCTGGCATCGTCGAACGATATCAACTCATTAACCGGGAGCTCCACCATGAGCAGAGAGACAGCAGGACGAGGAAAACTCTACGACAGTGTGCTGGACACCATCGGCAACACACCGTGCATACGGATTAATCAGCTTGCTCCATCGGGCGTTAATGTGTTCGTCAAGGCTGAATATTTCAATCCGGCGGCGTCTGTCAAGGATCGTCTGGCAGTCAGCATCATCGAAGAGGCTGAGAAAAGTGGCGCCTTGAAGCCAGGCCAGACGGTTGTTGAAGCAACCAGTGGCAATACGGGCATCGGTCTGGCGATGGTTTGTGCCGCGAAAGGTTATCCATTGGTTATCACCATGGCGGAGAGTTTTTCTGTAGAGCGCAGAAAGCTCATGCGCTTTCTCGGGGCACAAGTTGTATTGACTCCCAAAGCAGAGAAAGGCCTTGGCATGTACAGAAAAGCTCAGGAGCTTGCGGATAAAAACGGTTGGTTCTTTGCTCAACAATTTGAAACTGCCGCAAACGCACTCATTCATGAAAACACAACCGCTAACGAAATTTTGGCGGATTTCTCAGACCGCTCTCTGGATTACTGGGTAACCGGATACGGTACTGGAGGCACTGTAACGGGCGTGGCTCGGGTGTTGAGAGACAAGAGCCCAGACACGAAAATCATACTCAGTGAACCTGCCAATGCGCAGCTGGTTGCCAGTGGTCATGTTCAGCAACGCACCAGTGAAGGATCACCGGATGCCAGTCATCCAGCATTTGAACCACACCCGATCCAGGGCTGGACGCCAGATTTCATTCCCTTGGTGTTGCAGGAAGCCATTGATAAGCGTTTCTACGATGAGCTGTTACCGGTTGCCGGAGCTTCGGGCATTGAATGGTCAATGAAGCTTGCGCGTCAGGAAGGCATATTCACAGGCGTTTCTGGCGGTGCCACGTTTGCTATTGCCATGCAGATTGCCGCTGAGGCAAAACCGGGAGCCAACATCCTTTGCATGTTGCCAGACACCGGGGAACGCTATCTTTCTTCACCGCTATTCGAGTCTGTTGCCGAGGTCATGTCTGACGACGAGATTGCATTGTCGCTTTCCACACCCGGGTATCAGATGCCGAGTACCTGAGTGAGTCGCTCGGTGTCTGTGATAGGGTGATGGATTGAACACGTGATAGTCTCTGATGCTCCTCTGCAATCGCAGTGACTCAAAGGAGCTTTTTTTCGTGAAGAAAATCGATCTTAAACCTATACTGGTTAACGGCCAAAAGGATAAGTTGGCCCCGAACCTGTCACGACGTTCTTTCTTTATGGCCGCCGGTGCGGCCGGTGTATCAGCCGCAGGCTTGACGATGGCTACCGGCAAGGCAGTTGCCCAGTCAACTGACTGGACTCAACCGGGAAATAATAATCACGTATTGGATTTGCAGTCGCGCAGCGAATTCACAGACGGTGAGGTGACCATTGATTTCTACGGCCACTGTGCCATGAAAATTACAGCTCCAAGCGGTGCCACGTTGATGATAGACCCCTGGCGAGATGATCCATCCGGTGCCTGGGGTCTATGGTTCAAGTCAAAGTTCCCTG
>CALLPU010000550.1 GCA_938016235.1 uncultured Granulosicoccus sp.
AGGCGTCCTGTCGGCTGATCAGCTGACGGCACATGGCTTCAGTAACGACGAGCATATCAGTACGCCATCCCACGGGCACTCACAGGCCACAGTGTCTCTACCTTGTCACCACGTACACCCACGAACCAGTCGTAGATGTTACAGGTCGGATCACAGTGGCCGGGGATCAGCTTCAATGTGTCATTCAGCTTCAATACGTTGTCTGGATCGGCGATGACACCGTGCTCATCAGAGCACTTGATATATTCCACATCATCGCGTCCGAAAATGACCGGCAAGCCGGAATCAACACTCTGGGCTTTCAAACCGGCATCACAGATGGCCTTGTCGGTTTTGGTGTGCGACATGATGGACGTATAGATAAACAGGCTGTTTTCGAATTCAGAGATGTAGTTGTCCTGCTCATCTTTGACGCGCTGATAGTCGGCATCCATAAAAATATAGGATCCGCACTGCATCTCGTTATACACCCCTGAAGAGCCTTCAAAGTAGTAGGTGCCGGTGCCTGCGCCTCCCACGATGTCACATTCAAGACCTTTGTCCTTGAGCATGGCGACCGTGTCCCCTACCTGAGCCACAGCGGCTTCTATCTTCGCCTTGCGCTCGTCAAAATCGGCCATGTGCTGGGCGGCTCCCTGATACGCCTGGATACCGGAGAACTTCAGCCCGTCACTGGCGGCGATCTTGGTGGCCAGCGCTACAACCGGCTCACCATACTGCACACCACATCTGCCCGCACCACAATCGATCTCTACAAGACACTCGATAGTGACGCCATGTCGCACTGCGGCGGCTGACAGATCATCGATGTTCTGACTATCATCGACACAGACCAGCACTCGTGCGTTCAACGCCATGGCTGCCAGCCGGTCGATCTTGCGCGGTGCAACCACCTGATTGGACACCAGAACATCCTTGACGCCACCTGCAACCATGGCTTCGGCTTCCGACACTTTCTGACAGCACACCCCGCATGCGCCCCCGTGTTCTATCTGATACAGCGCAATGTCCGGAGACTTGTGAGTCTTGGCGTGCGCTCTGTGCCGTAAACCGTTCGCCTTGATGAAGTCGCCCATGCGCTTGACGTTTCGTTCAAAGGCATCCAGATCGATAATCAGCGAAGGTGTGCAAACATCCTTCAACGACATTCCCACCTCGGCAGGAATGTTAAGACCAACAACAGGGTTTAACGGTTTGACTTGTGCGTTCATGATAGAAGCCTCTCGATTGTCTGAAAATGTAAAGGAATAAGTCAGGCGCTGCCTTGCATCCAGGGCAACTTGTTCATATCAACATTGCCGCCGGTGATGACCACGCCCACGCGCTTGCCTGCAAAGACGTCCGGGTTGTTCAGAATGACCGCCAGAGGCACCGCGCAGCTGGGCTCAATGACAATCTTCATTCGCTGCCAGGTAAGCAACATGGCATCAATGATTTCCTGCTCAGTACACAGCAACACGTCGGAGACGAAGTTGGACACAAAATGCCAGGTACGTGGCCGCAGGCTCACTTTCAAACCATCAGCGATGGTTTGGGGTGCATCATCTTCAATGATATGGCCGGCCTTGAAAGAGCGGTAGGCATCATCAGCGTTCGCAGGTTCTGCTGCATAGATGGCCGTTGATGGCGACAGGTTAGACATTGTCAGGCAGGTGCCCGAAATCATTCCACCGCCACCTATGGGTGCGACGATGGCATCCAGTTCTCCCACTTCTTCATGCAATTCCAGCGAACAGGTGGCTTGTCCGGCGATGACTCGCTCATCGTTGTAGGGGTGCACAAAGTCGGCGCCGGTACGCTCAACCAGTTCCGTCAGCATGGCCTCACGAGCAGACAAAGACGGCTCACACTCCAATACCTCTCCACCGTATCCTCGCACGGCCGCTTTTTTGGCTGCTGGCGCGGTTTCAGGCATGACTACCGTTGCCTTGATGCCTCGCCTGCCGGCGGCATAACTCAACGACAGCGCGTGATTGCCAGACGAATGGGTCGCCACCCCCCGTGTTGCCTTTTCATCACTTAGCCCGAACACCGCGTTGGAGGCTCCTCGCACCTTGAACGCGCCGGCCTTCTGGAAATTCTCACACTTGAAATACAAGTCTGCACCGGTGAGTGCATTCAAATAGGAGGAGGTAAGAACCGGTGTCTTGTGGATGTAGGGCTTGATTCTGTCGTGCGCCGACAGAACGTCATCGAAGGTTGGAATGTACATATCTGGCGGCGTTATGGATGCGTTCATGACGATGACCTCAGGCAGCCTGTTGTTTATTAAGGGTGGCGGATTGGCGGTAGTAGTCTTGTGCAGCAGCCACGCCGCTCCCCAGTTCGATGGGATAATCCAGATCTTTCATGGCCATTTCTATGGTGGCAATGCCCGACAGCACCATGACGTCGGTCAGTGAACCGAGATGACCGATACGAAACGCCTGGCCACTCATGTTGCCTAGGCCGACACCGAAGGAGACGCCATAGGCGTTGTAAGCATGGTTGGTCAACTCATCGCTGTTAAATCCAGCAGGCACATAAATGGCACTGACCGTGTCTGAATACAATGCAGGTTGCTGGGCACACAGGTTCATACCCCAGGCTGATACGGCACGTCTTACGCCCTCTGCCAGTCGATGATGCCGGGCAAACACGGCATCCAGACCCTCGTCAAACAGACGATGAAGACTGGCGTGCATGCCATGAATCAACTGCAAGGGTGGCGTATAAGGGTAACCGCCTTTCTCGTTGGCATTAAGCATATCGGAGAAATCAAAAAAACAGCGCGGACAAGTAGCGCTCTCAGTGGCAGCCACGGCTTTTTCACTGGCAGCCACAATGGCCATACCGGTCGTGAGCATGAATCCTTTCTGAGAACCCGCTACCGCAAGATCAACACCCCACTCGTCCATGCGAAAGTCCATGCTGGCCAGAGAGCTGACGCAGTCCACGTAAAGCATGGCCGGGTGCTGCGCCGCATCCATCGCCTGTCTTACAGCAGCAATATCACTTTTCACACCAGTGGCTGTTTCGTTGTGCGTCACCAGGACGGCTTTGATTTTCTTTTCAGAGTCTGCTGCCAAGTGTTGCTCGAACAAGTCAGCAGGTGCACCGCTGCCCCAAGCACAATCGATGATCTGTACATCAAGATTGTGCCGCTGACACAGATCTATCCAGCGGTGCGAAAACATGCCGTATCGGGCAACCAACACCTTGTCTCCCGGCGAAAGGGTGTTAGTGATGGCTGCTTCCCAACCGCCAGTCCCGCTGGCCGGAAACGTGATAACCCGGCCGGTCTGCGTTTTGAACACTTTTTTCAGGTTGTCGAACATCGGAAGCAGGATTTCCTGAAAATCCGGCGCGCGGTGATCGGAGGTTTGTACGTTCATGGCGGCGCGCAATTCATCCGGCATGTTGGTGGGACCAGGAATGAAGATGGGGTTCTGATTGCTCATGGATCTGACCTCAACGTGGCGTGGTGGGATCAGTATAAGTACTTCTCAATATTTAACAATTTTTCTGAAATATTTTTTCATAATAGTGATGTATACTTTATCTAACTGTTTTTAATGATATTATATTTTTCCATTTCTGATTTATCATTATTTCATGAAAATTATTTTCGATTTAATTAAATTGGCAATCACCGGAGTGTTCTGATATGTCACCGCCCACGAGCGCATCGTCCAGCGACGCTACACCACCAAAAAGAAGCCGAGGCAGGCCCAGAACCATCAAGTCAGACAGTGCCACCGGTGGCGCTGTCCAGGCATTGGAGCGCGGCTTGCTGGTTTTGCAGGCGCTGGGGCGCGAAGGCAGCGTCAATCTGACCAATCTGGCGTTGCAGGTAGGCATGCCGCCCTCCACGGCATCCAGGCTCCTGAGCACACTACAGAAGCACGGATTCGTTGACTTCAATCCGGCCACGCAGGAATGGGCGGTTGGTATCGAGACGTTCTACATCGGTAGCACGTATTTGAAACGCACCAATCTTATAGACGCAGCGCAGAGTGTGATGCGGCAACTCATGCAGGACTCGGGGGAAACGTCCAACCTGGCCATCGAGGATGAAGGGGAAATTGCTTTCGTCTCTCAGGTTGAAACGCATAACCCCATTCGCGCCTTTCACCGGCCGGGTTCACGCGGGCATATGCATGCCTCGGGAATTGGCAAGGCATTGCTGGCAGGTTTTACGCGCCAGCGCGTGGAGTCGGTACTGCAGAAAAAAGGCTTACCCGAGTTCACGGCAAAAACCTTAACCACAGCCGACCGGTTGTTCGACGACTTACAGGCAATTCAGCATCGGGGATGGTCGTTTGATGACGAAGAACGCTATGTCGGCATGCGCTGCGTAGCCGCGGCAATTTATGATGCGTCTGGCCACCCGGTTGCAGGTGTTTCCGTATCTGGCCCTACCGTTCGATTTTCAGACTCTGCCATTCAAGAGATTTCGTTGATGGTGAAACGCGCAGCCGCGGAGATCACAAGAACGATCGGGGGTCATCCACCGGACGTACCATAACGTCGAACAACAGTGAATGACCAAAATGGTCAACCGTGTTCTGCTCCAGAGCTCGGAAACCGAGCGACGTATAGAACGCCCTGACCCGGGGGCGGTGTATCGAGGCATGTGCTAGCAGCGGCTCGTTTACCGTTGCCAGTGCCATCACGAGCTGCCTGCCCACGCCCATCCCACGATAGCCCTCCAGCACTTCGAGCATCGTGATTAGCGACAAGCCAGGCAACTGACGCAACGATGCAATGCCCGCCTTACGGCCATCAATCTCAGCGATCAGGGTATCGGCAGGTTCATGGCTGAGAATATCTCCGCTGGTCATCAACTGAGAGACCAATGCGTGCGCCTCATCAGCGCCCAGATACTCCGCATACTGATGCTCCCACGATTCGCGCAACGCATCCAGAAATTCATCGTCGGCGGTCCAGTCCATCTGACTGAGCGCGGCGGGCGTGTCGACACTGAACAC
>CALLPU010000551.1 GCA_938016235.1 uncultured Granulosicoccus sp.
TTGTGATAGGCGTTGAACCAGTTGCCTATCGCGAAACCGATACCACTCCGGTACCGACCGCTTGAGGACCCCGGCTTGCCACGGTTCCGCCATTCCGGAACAGACTCAACCCAGTCATACAGTGCTTCACGCACATCTGAATCGTCCCATTTTCGCCGTAACGAAACCGGATCCAGGTCAAGCTGGTGCGCCAGAGCATCCACGCTGGATTCCAGCGCCCAGAACGCTGGTGGACCACTGGGGCCGCGCATGGGCCTGGCAGGACTCGCGTTAGTCGTGACGTCATAATCAGCACAATGTTTGGGCCCGGCATAGGTATACCGAACCCATGGCGCTACCTGAGACTGCACCGCAATACCGCAATTGCCCCAGGCCAGACACTGCATGCCACGCTGCTCATGATGGGCGTCGGTTGATACGGCAAACTGCACGCGAGTTTCGGGGCGGTAGCCACCGAGCGTCATCTCCTCAAGCCGATCAAGGATCAGTTTTACCGGGGCGCAGGCGATCTTTGCCAGATCAATGGTTGCGGTAATTTCCAGACGCAGACCCTGCTTGGAACCAAACGCACCGCCGGTAAACTCCGAGTGCACGAGTACGTTTTCACGCTTGAGTTTGTAGTGGCTGCTGAGTTCATTGGCCAACACAAACACGGACTGTGTTCCTGTGTGGACGGTTAACTTCTCGTTGCTCTCCCAGTGTGCAATACAGCCATGAGGCTCCAGTGCGCTATGCGTTTGCCCGGGAGTCGTAAACGTATGCGATACCTGCGATAGACCCTCTTCTTCTGCCGACGTTGAGTTGATTGCCTGTATCGCCTTGCGCTTGCTTTTCGACATTGCCGTGTTGATCAGCGGAGTGCGCACGTTGCCTTCCCATTTACCCGGTGGTATCGGGCCTTCGGAAGCATTGGGAGTCAGCTTCCTTTTCTCGGGAAACACAACCGCTGAATTCGGTTGAGCGGCCTCTACCGCATCAATAACAAAATCTTTCAGGCGATAATCGATGACCACGGCGGCCATCGCCTGCAGGGCTATCTCTTCGCTGGTGGCCGCTATCGCCAATATCGAATGACCGACATAGCGCACCACTCGATGCGGATCATCCAGCACATCGATAATACCCTTCACGCCGGGTATTGCTTTGGCAGCACTCGTATCAATGGACATGACTTGCGCATGCGCGTGCGGTGACCCGAGCAGCTTGCCCGTCAACACACCCTCATAGTGGACATCCACGGTGTACTTCGCAGTTCCTGTGACCTTCTCGATACCTTCCAGACGGGGGTAGCTGAACGTATCGACATCATCGAATTCGCCAGCGCAGGCGCTGCGTACGGCTTCATAGATGCCAATGTAGGCACCGCACCGGCACAAGTGCCCGGACATGGCGAAGGCAATCGCTTCTCGCGAGGGTGATTTCCCCTTACCGTGCTGCTGCCGCCAGTCCTCGTAGAAGCTGATAGCCTCATTGATAAAACCCGGTGTGCAGAAGCCACACTGCAAACCATCATGCGCCAGAAAGGCTTTCTGCACGGGATGGAGTTTGTCTGCACTGTGTTGCTCAATGGTCTGCACGTCAGCGTGGGCCAAGGCAGTAGCAGGTATGATGCAGGCGGTCACCGACTGGCCGTTAACCCGAATGGTGCAGGCACCACACACGCCAGCACCACACGCCAGCTTGGTTCCTGTCAGTCCGGCCTGATCGCGTATAACGTCTAACGCACTCGCCTGCGGCTCGTGCGTGAAGATCATCGCCTCACCGTTGATCGTGGTAGACGTGGTACAGAGGCTGGAGGCGTTTTCCATGTTAAACCTGGTCAGGAAAAGAAGGTGCGCGTTATCTCATGCAAAACGTTGCACTACTCCACTCTACACGTATGGCGTAAACGAGGTTTTATCAGCGAACGACGCCTCGTTCGCTTTTTTCAATGAAGCTGATGAATCTCGCCACTTCCGGATACTGACTGGACTCTGCGGCCAGTGAGGCTATAGCCTCATGCCGATCACCGTGTTGACGCAATAACACCTTGTAGGCTCGGTGTAGCGCCTGGATCGCCTCTTCAGAGAAGTCACGTCGGCGTAGTCCGTTCTTGTTGATGCCTTTGGCTTCTGCGTAGTTACCCACTGCCATGGTGAACGGTGAAACGTCCCGATTAGCCACTGAATTCAAGCCCACGAAGGCATGCTCACCCACTTCACAGAATTGATGCACGCAGGCAAACCCTGCCAGGATGGCATGATCACCGACGGTGACATGTCCTGCCAATGACGCGCCGTTTGCCATGATTATCCGGTTACCAATCATGCAATCATGCGCCACGTGTATATAGGCCATGAACAAGTTGTTGTTGCCAATGCGGGTGACGCCACCGCCCCCTTCAGTACCTCGATTGATCGTGGCAAATTCGCGAATGGTATTCCCATCACCAATTTCCAGCGTAGTGAGTTCGCCGTCATATTTCAGATCCTGTGGATCATCACCCACCGAGGCAAACTGAAATATCCGGTTTCCCGCGCCAATGCTTGTCGGCCCCTTGAGCACAACATGCGGGCCTATCGTGGTACCGGCACCAATTGATACGTCCGCACCCACAATACTGTAAGCACCGATATCGCAGTCCTCAGCTATCGTTGCCGATTCATCGACAATGGCGGTTGGATGAATCACTCGTCTATCTCGTTACGGGCGATCAACACTTCGCACGAGCAGGCCAGCGTATCGTCAACTTTGGCCGTAGCGTCAAATCGCCAGATTCCCCGTTTCTCTTTTTGAACAGTCACGTGGAATATCAATTGATCACCTGGAATAACCTGACGCTTGAACCGCGCCTTGTCTATGCCCACCAGCAAGTACAGCGTTTTTTCACTGGGATAGCCTCCCATGCTCTTGAAAGCCTGCAATGCGCATGCTTGGGCGAGTGCTTCAAGAATCAGGACGCCAGGAAAGATCGGCGACTGTGGGAAGTGCCCCGTGAAGATGGGTTCATTAAACGTCACGTTCTTCAGGGCAGTCAGCGACACGTCAGGCTGGAAATCGATGACTCGATCAATCATCAAAAACGGATAACGGTGCGGCAGGTACTTCAGAATTTCTCGGATATCGTCCACAGCTGTTGTCTATCCTGGTAAGTGGTCACAATCAATCGGTACGGTTGGCGCGTTCAAGCTTTCGGATACGCCGAACCAGATCATCAATCCTGCCTAGGTTAACAAAACTGCGCCGCCACAGATGCTCAGGTTGTAACGGCGTTCCCGAACCGTAGCGACCCGCTTGAGTAATGGAGCGCGTAACCAGCGATGCTGCATTGATGATCACGCGATCGGTGATGGACAAGTGGCCAACAATATTGCAAGCCCCGCCTATCTGACAGTGGCTGCCTATCTGCGTACTTCCAGCGATTCCAACGCATCCGGCGATTGCCGTGTTTTCCCCGATGCGTACGTTATGGGCAATCTGAATCTGATTATCCATGATGACGCCATCGGCAATGACGGTAGGGTCGATGGCGCCACAATCGATGGTGGTATTTGCACCCACGTGCACTCGGTTGCCCAGAATCACACCACCGGTCTGCTGAATCTGCTGCCAACCGTCTGCAGTCCAGGCATAACCGAAGCCTTCGCTTCCCACCACGGCACCGGACTGGAGGCGACACTGTTCACCCAACACTACATGGTTGTAGAGGGTGACTTTTGGAAACAAGTGGCTGTCACGACCAATGGTGACATCGTTTCCAATAACACAATGCGCACCGATAAAGACACCTTCTTCGATGATGCAGCGCGCACCGATAACAACATTCGCCCCAATGGACGCTGTGGGATCGATGCGTGTGCCCGGATCAATACTGGCAGTTTCATGCGTACCGTGCCGGGAGGGCTCCGGGGGCTTCAATAACCAGGAAGCCTTCGCATAGTCTGCATAGGGATCATCGCTGATCAGCACATTGCCAGGCGCTTCATGCCTTAGCGCTGGCGGTACGATAACGGCCCCCGCAGTGGATGCTCGTAATGCCTCGGTGTAACGTGCGCTGACAACGAACGCCAATTCACGATTGCCTGCCCGCTCTATGGGTGCC
>CALLPU010000552.1 GCA_938016235.1 uncultured Granulosicoccus sp.
AAGAACAGCACGCTCCACAACATGTTCAACACCAGATTGACCGCAACCACTATCAGGATAGTCAAACGCGCTTCTTCACCCGCCAGATTCCAGACCCTGCCCACCGAGGCGATGATGAGTAGATAGATCGTGGTCCAGACAACCGGAAACGCCCAGTCTGGTGGATTCCAGCTCGGCTTCTTCAGATTACGGTACCAGGGACCAATATCGGTGGCTCGCGCACCAATACCACCAACAACGAACAGGGCGGCCGCTACGACCGCGTAAGACACCCACCATTGCATGCAGTTATTTTACCTGGGACGCCGTAGTGGTCCGTCTAGTTGATAATGTGGGGTTCAGCGAGTCTGTCTTTGTTCGTGGCAAGGCACCCGTTCGAAGGCCTATCGGGCATACGTCGAGAACGGGCAACGCCGGCACGGACGAAGACAGACTCGCCCGTAGGGAGGCTGCCAGCGGCCACCCTGACTGCGTTGCGTTCACTTGACGTATGCCCGATACGCCTGCGCGAACGCGCCTTGCAGGGCGGCAGCTGGCAACCTCTGAGCCCCACATTATCAACTAGACGGACCACTAGCATCAGGATGTCTTTCGCGTTTCAGATACGATTCCAAGCAAGTGTCCCATATCCTTGATGAAAATGCGCAGATGGGCCATTGGGTCCTTTCGCACCAGACGTTTGTTGAGATACGACTCCCAGGTCAGGCGCTGCACGTCAGGGTCGGCGCACATCGTCACGAATCGTTCACGCCGCTTGTCGCTGTGATACCAGAAGCGCTGCATGATACCCAGCACCCAGAATACTTTGCCATGTTGTTTGAGAAATCGTTTACGTGCCTGCTTTAAAACTGTTGAATCATTCGCCGCGATGGCTTCCGCAACAGTTTCAGCCACAATACGGCCACAGGTCATGGCGTAGAAAATTCCTTCACCCGATGCCGGTGCCACCACGCCTGCTGCGTCTCCCGCCAGGATAACGTGCTTGGCGTCGTCCCATAACTTCAATGGCTTCATTGGAATCGGTGCACCTTCGGTTCTGACGGTAACAGCCGTATCCAGCCCGGTCTGTTTTCTCAATTCACTGACTGCGCCGCGAATACCAAACCCTTGCACCGCCGTACCGGTGCCCACACTGATCGTCTTGCCGTGCGGGAACACCCAGCTGTAGAAATCCGGGGACAGTTTGCCGTTGTAAACAACATCACAACGCTCAACGTCTATCTCTGAATTGCCGTCGGTGGGTGTCTCCACTATCTCGTGATAGGCGAACACACTCTGCAGCTTTTCCGCACCGGGAATAGCAGCTTTTCCCACTTTCGATTTAGCCCCATCAGCACCAATGATGTAGCGCGCGGTCACCGTACATTTTCGAGTGTCCGCAGCGTCTGACAGATCACTTTTCTTCCCGCGTAAAAAATGCAGTTCGCGCGTGGTTCCATCTGACATTCCCAACCCGAGAAAGGTACCCGTCTCTCTGACAGCGCCGGCCGATTCGGCTCTGGCCCTGAGCCATTCATCAAATTCACCCCGATCCACCATACCGACATAACCGGATTCAATCGGCATGTCTACAGCATTGTCAGACGGCGACACCATGCGTGCCGAGCTGACCTCGGCCTCCAGTACATCACGCGGCACGTCGAAATCCTTGAGCATCTGTGGAGGCACGGCTCCACCGCAAGGCTTTATTCGACCCGCCCGATCCAGCAACATGACCGACAAACCCTGCAGAGCAAGCTCGTTCGCCGCTGTGGAACCTGCTGGACCACCCCCGACGACAACGACATCGTAGTGCTGTTTCATCCTTCCATCTCCAAAGCTATGCGGCCAGGTGAGAATTCACCGGTCGTCTCTACAGGTGCTGGCTGATACACGCGCCGGGCCAGCGCTGCGGCCCATACAAACAGTACGGCTTGCACCGCAAAGACAATTCCATAGGCCAGGGCAGCATCACCTGTGACCACTTTGCTGATGTCTACCGCCATCGTGGCTGAAATACCGCCAAGACCAAACGCAATGGCCTGGGCAGCTCCCCACATTCCCATTCTCACACCCTCACGCTGACGGGCACCCTGGCCGACCAGGTCCATCATTGACCCGATGGCAGCGACTGCAAAGACGCCATTTGACAATCCGAGTGCAAAGACCATGGCATTGAGTGGAAACGCCGTACCCATCTGACCACCTATGGCCAGCAGCAACAGGCAAACGGCAGAAGCGATGCAGCCGGTCATGGTCCAGCGTCGCAGGGATCCAAACGTTTTGCCCCCAATGACGCTGGTCAGGAGTGCCACCAGCAGCATACCCACCAGCACACCACCGTGTTGAGTGCCCGACAGCTGTGTGGACTCACCCGGCGTCATACCAAAGACAGCACCGGCGAACGGTTCAAGGATAAGGTCCTGGGCACTGTATGCGAGCATGGAGACGAAGACGAAAATACTGAAGCGTCTCGATCCGGGCTCATTCCAGACCGTTCTCAACGCCTCTCGGTAACCGCCAGCGTGGCCGGGGTTGGTTTCGGCTACTTCTGATTCATCGGCAACCGACGGCGCACTTGTGTGCTTGCGCGACACGGATGATTCAACGCCGGCTAC
>CALLPU010000553.1 GCA_938016235.1 uncultured Granulosicoccus sp.
ATACATCACCGTTCTGATCAAACACGACTGCGCCAGTGGCGCCCTGGTAAGACACGCTCTTGCCTTCGCCGAGCAGTTCAAGGGCCTTTTTCAAACCCTCCACATCCGGTGATATGGGTGTGCCTTCCGGGTCAGTGACATTTGGCACCTGTGCGGCAATAGAAGCGCCGGTAAGTTCGGACGCTGCTTCCATTGCCAGCAGTGAAATCATGACCGCATCAAAGCTGTTCTGCAACCCGGGGCCATTAGGCTCAGAATCGAACTTTGCCTTGTACATGTCAGTAAACGACATGGCGGAATCCGTGCGCGGTGGGGCTGAGTCGTGACCAACCAGATCCTTCAGGTATTGCATGCCAACACCTTCGCGGAACTCATCCGATTTCAGCGCGTTGGCTGCCACCAGTTTTTGCGTACCACCCAGCGATATCCATTCCCGCACAACTGATATACCTTCCGTGGGGTATATGGCGAGGTAGAGCGCTTCAGGTTGTGTCTTGAGCATTTCAGTAACTTCTGCCCGGTACGAGGGCTGTGCATCATTGATGGCAGCTGATGTGGTGACTTCAATGCCAAGCGTGGCGAGATCGGCGGCGACCAGCTTGCCGATATCCTGACCCCAATCATCGTTCTTGTAGAAGATGCCAACGCTCTTGTAGCCACGCTCCTGAATCAGTTTTGCCGCAACAGCAGCCTGATTTCGGGTGGTGGCAAACGTGCGGAACCATAGACCGTTGGTCTTGCCTTCAGCAGCCAGGTCGGTGAATGCTGTTGATGAGGAACAACACGACATCTGCATGACGCCAGACGGTGCGGTTACCGATGTGAGTATGGGCATGGAGACGCCACTGGACACTGCACCCAGCAGCACAGGGACCTTGTCCAGATCCACCAGGGCCTTGGCCGAATCAACACCGATCTTCGGGTCCACCTGTGTGTCACGCAATACCATTTCGATATCACAACCTTTGACACCGCCGGCTTCGTTGAAGAGGTCTACGGCAAATTGCGCCGTTTCTGCGATGGGCCTGCCCCAGTCCACAGAGGTTGGCAAGACTGCCCCTATCTTGGTGGTGCAATCTGCAGCCTGTGCCGCAGTGACTGGGACCAGATTTATCATGAGCAGCGTGGCTGCTGCCATACTGGCTGCACAGCCGTTCATTGCTATCAATTTACTACGTTTCATGGCGCCTCCCGGGCGTTGGTGAATGTTGCATCGTGTAGCGCATCTGGCTCAGTTTTTCCGGTAGCAAGCCCTTGGGGCGCGCTAACAGAGTGAGTACGATAATAGAGCCGATGAGAATATATTGGATAGAGCCTGCGTAGAGCTGAATGTCTTGAGGTGCCACAGCGGTAAGCAACCAGCCGCTGCCCACCCAGCTGCCCCAGACTACCAGTGCGCCAATGATGGCGCCCTGATTGTTACCACTGCCGCCCACAATCAACATCGCCCATATCTGGAAGGTGAGTATGGGAGCGAGATCCTGAGGGCTGATGAATGCATAGAACGTGGCATACAGTGCACCCGATAACCCCATGATCATGGCCCCCAATACGAAAGAGGTCAGGCGTATGGCTGGTGGTGACTTTCCCAACGATCGGGCTGCGCGCTCGTTTTCCCGCACCGCTCTGAGTAAGCGTCCGAATGGTGAGCGCACCAGTGTTTCCAGAAACCAGTAAACCGCGCAAACACACATGAAGACGATCAGCAGGAAAAACAGGTTGTAGTAAAAAGGGTCTGCAATCATGGCTTCAAATGGTCGCTCGAAGCCTCTCAGTCCTTTTGCACCACCGGTCAGGTACTCGGCATTTCGCACTACTGTTTCCAGTGCAATGGCAACACCAAACGTGGCAATGGCCAGGTAATCGTGGCGTAGCCGGGTTGTCGCGAGACCCACAAGCAGCGCCAGCGCTCCTGCCAGTAGTATGGCTCCGATAAGCGCCACCGGGTAGGGCAGTGCAAAGCCACCGAGGCCATCGACACGCGGTGGACCTCCGAGCAATACAATGCCGTAGGCACCTGCTCCAAAGAATGCAACGATGCCGCCGTTGAACAGACCGGTGAAGCCCCACTGCAAGTTAAGCCCTAAAACCGCAATAGCCAGAATGAAGGCGATGGTGAGGAAGAACGTGAGGTACGAGATGATGCCAATCATCGCTCTTCACCCAGCAAGCCATTGGGTCGCACATACAAGGCAAGCAGAATGATGACAAAAGGCATGGCAGGTTTGTACCCGGTCGGGATATACAACAATGCAAGGCTGGAGGCCAGGCCCACAATGAGCCCGCCCAGGGCGGCCCCGTAGATACTGCCAATACCGCCCACAATGGCAGCAGCAAACAAGGATAAAACGAGATCTCTCCCCATCACCGGACTGAGCTGGTTGTTCAGGGCGTAACACACACCGGCTATGGCTGCCAGTGAGCCGCCCAGTAACCAGGCAAGTCGGATCATGGCAGCCAGATTGATTCCATTCACCTGAGCCAGCTCGGGATTTTCAGAAACTGCCAACAGGGCATAGCCTATGGAGGTTCGGGTGATCAGAAGATGCAAGGCGAGCATGACAACAATGGTCAGCACCAGAATGAATAGTTGGTCGGGTTTGATCAGAAGCAGCGGGTCAGAACTGACCATCAGCGCGAAAGCAATGTCGTTCGAGTAATGAGTAGACTTCAGGCCATAAATCAGCCCGATGACGTTGCGCACAATCAGCCCGATGCCAAATGAGGCAAACACCATGGTGAGCGGTCCGGCGTTTTCCCGCAGTCGTTTGAACACCAGTTTGTCAATCAGCGCTGCCAACAAGCCGGTTAGCAGTAAGGACAGCAGCATGGCCAGTATCAGTGAGACGCTGACACTCAAGTGCGGAAGCCGGGTGGTCAGTGTTGCGGACAGGCCGGATACCATGGCATCCAGCGTGAGGGCGAAGTAGGCACCCAGTGCTATCAGCTCAGCATGTGAGAAGTTGGCAAAGCGCAGAATATGCATGATCAGCGTCAGGCCGATTGCACCGAGTGAGAGAATTGAACCGACAAGGATGCCGTCAAACAGGCTTTGCAGCATGTGCCTCCGCGCGTCTTGCGCCCATGTAAATTTCTCCCAGTACCGGATCGTTTAACATCGTCTGGGCATCGCCTTCGTGCTGATTGCGACCATCGGCAAGAATGTAGGCACGATCAGACAGCGGCAACGCCGCCCGCACATTCTGTTCAACCATGAGAATACCGACACCTTCTGCCGCTATCGAGCGCAGCATGCCGAGGACCTCATCCACAGCCACCGGCGATAGCCCAGCGCTGGGTTCATCCAGTAGCAGGAGATGGGGTTTTGCTAACAGCGCCATGGCCAATGCCAGGAATTGCCGTTGCCCTCCGGACAGGGACCCGGCCTTAGCCTTGAATTTTTCGTCCAGCACAGGAAATACGGCCAGCATGTGCTGGAGGCGATGGCGTCGGTTACCGGTGTATCGACGCGCTGCCAGGAGCAGGTTCTGCTCCACGCTCATGGTGCGGAATATGTTGTTTAACTGTGGAACCATTGCGACGCCAGCGCGCGAGAGTTTATCGGTTCGGATGCCGCTGATGTTTGTGGCGCCGAGACGGATATGCCCTTGCTCGATAGGCAGCAAGCCTGCAATACTTTTCAGTAGTGTGGATTTGCCAGCGCCGTTGGGGCCGATGATGCAGACAATTTCTTCAGGCTCTGTGGTGATGCTGATGTCATGGATGATGGGCATACCTCGCACATAGCCGGCACTGATGGACTGCACGTTGAGCACCTGCGGGTTCATGTACCAAGCCCGCTTGTGCTTCCCAGGTAGCTGTCCAGCAGTTCCTTGCAGTTGCACGCCTCGGTGGCATTGCCTTGAAAGATGATCTTCGCGTTAGCCATGGCTACGATGGGCTGGCAGTGGCGCATCACCAGATCCATGTTGTGTTCAATAATCAGGAACGTCATGCCGTTGTCATTCAGTGCGTGGATTTTTTCGAGCAACAGAGCGGTAAGCACAGGATTGACACCGGCTGCGGGTTCGTCCAACAGAATCAATTCAGGCTTACCCATTAGCACTCGCGCCAATTCCAGCAGTTTCTGCTGGCCACCAGAGAGGTTGCGCGCAGCGTTAGAGGCCACGGCGTCCAGCGTTGTAAATTCCAGCACTTCCCGGGCGCGCTCCAGATGCGCCTGCTCCTGCTCGCGAATGGCCGATGGACGCAGCACTGGAGCCCAGAACGTTTCACCCAGTTGCCCGGGTGCGGCCAACATCAGGTTGTCCAGCACGGTCATTTCCGGAAACGGTTGAGGAATCTGGAATGTCCTGGCGAGGCCCTGTCGGAACGCGCCATCGGCACTGTGCCGCTGCAGGGTCCTGCCATTGAATTGAACCTTGCCGCAGTCGGCTTTCAGCTCGCCTGCCAGGATGTCGAACAGGGTGGATTTGCCAGCACCGTTGGGCCCGATCAATCCAGTGATGGAACCACGGGTAATATCCACCGACACATCGTCGACTGCCACGAGGGTGTCGAAGCGTCGGGTCAAGCCGCTAGCGCTCAAATGCACCGGGTTCATGATTGGTTAAGGTTGTATTTCATGATGCGACCGTGAGGGCCGTTCCTGTCTCGTTCGAGTTCATAAACGAGCCCGGATGGTCCTGTGCTTTGCGCAAGGATTGCACTGATGGCCTGACAGTCTTGTTCAGTGAGTTGCAGGCTGGCCGCAGCTAATGTGTCATCGATGTGCCTGGCGTTGCGCGCACCCACAATCACGGCAGCAACAGCCGGTTTATCCAGCAGGTAGCGGATTGCGACGGCTGACAGCGACGCCTTGTGCTCCTGGCCGATCTGATTCAGCGTGTGCAACAGCTGCTGGAACAGGTCCCAGCCGCCGAAGTCTTCGATGATCAGTCGGTACTTGATGAGTGAACGGTTTTCGAACGCAAAGCCCGGGTCGTTTTTTCCCAGCCATCCAGGCGTGATGAAACCACCTGCGAGTGCGCCGTAACAAAACAGCTGAATGTTGTTGTTCAGGCACCAGTCTGAAAAAGCCCCTG
>CALLPU010000554.1 GCA_938016235.1 uncultured Granulosicoccus sp.
CTTCCGCGTCACCGGCGGCAGCAACCTCGGCTGCTCGTGGTGGCCGGTGACGCTACACGTATCAGCTAAGCGCCGCGTACAACCCTCGGCAGTCGTCACTCGTCACCGACTGGCCATGCGGTACTTCAATGATCTTTACAGATGCCGCCTGTGGATCCATGGAATCCGCCGCCAGCTCCTCTTCGGTAGCCGCCTTCATGCGAAGGGTCAAGCCATCAATGCCGGAGAACGTGCCGTTGACGAACGCCACGACCGAGTCGCCTGCCATCACTGCGCTCATCATCGCATCAAGACCGCTCCAACCGGTTCCGGCAACGCCGAACGTATAAAGGTTGTCTGTACCGAACACCTGTCGCAGCATGACTTTAGATTCGATCATGCCGCGCAGTACATCGGCGTGCATGTGATCGGCGACCCCGCTGCTGGTAAACCGTTCAAGCACTCGCGGGTCGGTGTTGCCAGGCCCAGGGCCTGCAGCGAGCGTGTGCGGAATTTCAAGCTGCGGGAATATCTGTTGAGTCATGATGTTCTCTGCTCATAGCTTTTATAGGGATGCACGTAGTATCGGCACACGACGCAGGCCCAACAATCTCCCTAAGTACCGACTTTTGGTGATCTTTAGGGTAGTGTATTACCCACCCATTTAGGTGGTCATTTCAGTATTTTGGCCGCAAATCCCACCCTTAAGGGTTGTTTTTAACGTGATTTTGTGGGTTTTCACGGTTGCATCACTGCTGCCACAGTCTAGAATGAACTGGCCGGAGCACTTTTCCGCACATTTCTAGGCGGAAATCACAACCTAGCGACCTGCAGGCCCAATCGACTCGTCGCAGGCGCTTCGCCGGGGCCGACACCGCCCGCCTTACCCCGGCGCCCATCCACGCCCTGCCCAGAACAAGCTAACAATCGGCAACACGAGGCGTGACTACCCTACCAAATTTCCGCTTGTCTTGAAGATTGCACCCGATTCCAAGCTGGCGACAGTAGATACTCTCACCGGTGATAACTCAGTTGTTCTAATACTGCAAGTCTGCTCTGTCTGAAGCCACATTGACGTCCTGTCAGGCGTGGCATCGTATCCTCCTTGCAGTAATTTCATCATTGCATTAACAGAGTTTCATTTAATACCTATCACTTATTTTCCTCATACCCATCGACATTCGTTTTTGGAGAGACATTCACCGTCAAATTCCAATCACTTAAATCTGCAACTACTGCAACTAATCAACTAATCAACTAATCAACTACTCAAGAATCAAGAATCAAGAATCAAGTGTCTTAAACATAGGTCTTATACGTAAAACTACGTAGGTGATGACAACAACATTGTGTTCTCAACGGCTGTAAGCGAGCGATTCAGCCCACGAATAATGCAACCACTCCCCTGATTACGTTTGCGCCATTTGCAATTGTTCACCCCATACCCAGGTAACCTGTCGTACATTCAGTGCGGTCGCTGAAGCACGATGCGCCCGATGGACTCCTATCAGATGTCCTGGGTATCGGCGGCAACTCACATGTATCAAAATCAAATAAAATCAGGAGAACAGTGTATGTATGGTAAAGCGTTAGCCGCAGAAGTATTCGGTACATTTTGGTTGGTGCTTGGCGGATGCGGTGCAGCCGTTTTAGCGGCAGATTTTGGCACGGGTGGCAACGGTACCAGCCTGGGCTTGGGATTCGTGGGTGTCAGCCTTGCATTTGGCCTAACTGTTCTTTCAGGTGCTTACGCGGTAGGGCACGTGTCAGGCGGACATTTTAATCCTGCTGTCACCATCGGCCTGGTATTCGGTGGAAGATTTCCAGCAGCTCAAGCACCGGGCTATATTGTTGCTCAAGTTATTGGTGGTGTTATCGGCGGATATGCCATCTATGTGATTGCGAGTGGTCAAGCTGGATTTGCCATCGCCCCCGGGGCCGGAACGTTCGCAACCAATGGTTTTGGTCCTGACGGATCTCCTGGTGGCTACACCATGATGGCAGCTCTGGTAACAGAAGTGATCATGACAGCGGTCTTCCTTGTGGTCATCATGGGCGCCACAGCCAAACGTGCTTCGGCGGCTATGGGTGGTCTGGCCATCGGACTGTGCCTCACCCTGATTCACTTCATCAGCATACCCGTTACCAATACCAGTGTTAATCCTGCCAGATCAACGTCGCAGGCATTGATTGCTACTGTCTTTGGCGAAGGTGTTACGGTACCTGTTCAACAACTCTGGTTATTCTGGGTTGCACCTATCGTCGGTGCCATCATTGGTGCGGTGTTCTATCGAGTATTCCTCGATTCCAACAGCGACCTGGATGATGATATCGTGAGAACTGATGCGTCTTCGGCTACCAGCCGAGAGTCTCTCAAAGAAGCGGCTCGTGCCAGCTGATTGACTGACTGATCACTGTACTTTTCTTTATCCCTTGCGAGAACGCTCCACACCGAATCCAACTGACTGGATTCGGTGTGGAGTTCGTTTGCCAGCCACTTCGGTGCGCTGCGAAACACTCACTGACATTCAATACGGGTTGTCCGCATCCTGTCAGCAGCCCATCACGTGCACTTCGTGCTCTGTCCGCGTAACTAATAAGCAGAAAAGGTCTGCAATAATCTGCACATCAGATTACGCACCTAACCCTGTTTCTGCTTCAGCACTGGCGTAGTGTCCGTCTACCCACGGATGTAACCGGCTATACTGCAACGGCGGTACACGCAGGGTACGCATACCAGTCAGTTCGCACTACTTACCTGCCACGCTTTCGCAACCGGAGCAGGTACTACATCGACGCTTTTCAACGCACTCAAGGCCGCTCGGGCATCTTGCTCATGCTCTGCGCCATGTTCCTGTTCTCCGCCGGTGACACCGTCGCCAAGCTATTGACTGACGACTTTCACCCTGTTCAGATCATCTGGTTCCGACAGCTGGGTTTGCTTTGCGGCGTTCTCATACTGTTGTCAATCAAAGGGCGATCCGTATTGCATACACGGCAGCCGGCTCTGCAGATCACACGCGGTGTGCTCGTGGTTGTTTCCAGCCTGCTATTTGTTTTCGCGGTGCGCTATGCACCACTGGTAGACGCAGTGGCTGCCAGTTTCGTCGCCCCGTTCTTTCTCACCATCATGGGCGCTTTCATACTCAAGGAAACCGTCGGCATACGACGCTGGTCAGCCGTCGTGGTGGGCTTCATTGGGGCATTGATCGTGGTGCGTCCTGGTATGGGCGTGATACACCCAGCCGTCATGCTGGTGATTCTGGCTGCCGCCTTCTACTCGGCCAGACAAGTGATCGGCCGACTGTTGGCCGATACCGATAAAACCGTCACAACGATTGCCTACACGGCCATTACCGCCAGTACTATCATATCCGTGCCACTGCTGTTTTACTGGCATTGGCCCACGACCAACCTGCAATGGCTGCTACTGATAGCCATGAGCCTGATGGCTGCCGTTGCGGAAATTCTCGTGATCAAATCTCTGGAGATCTCCGAGGCCACAATAGTGGCACCGATTCACTACACCCTGATTATCTGGGGAACGGTATACGGCTATTTCGTGTTCAATCAGCTACCCGACACCTGGACCATCGT
>CALLPU010000555.1 GCA_938016235.1 uncultured Granulosicoccus sp.
CACAGTCAATGGCATCACGTACACCGATGGAGACGGAGACCTTGTTACCAACCCCGATGGTACGTGGACGCTGATCATTCCGGTAGGCAATGAGCTGCCTGAAGGTCCGCTGGACATTGCGGTCACTGCCACAGATGCAGCCGGCAATAGCGCGACTGACGCCAGTGTGGACGAAGCGTTCATTGATCTAACCGCACCCGAAAGGCCGACGGTAACCATCATCAGTGATGCTGACAATGATGGTTTACTGTCCTTCGCAGAGCCTGCTGATCCGGTGGATATCAGGGTCACTCTGCCGTTGGATTCCGAACCGGGGGATCGATTGGATCTTACCGATGGCAATATAGCGGTTGCGCTGACGCTGACGAGCGCTGATGTGATTGCAGGTTACGTTACAACGCAATTTGCCCGCCCCCTGGAAGCGGAGATGCTGAGTGTTGTGGCAACGCTCAGTGATCGTGCGGGCAACATCTCCCTGCCTGGAAATGACAGCGCACTTGTTGATACGGTGCCGCCATTAGCACCGGTTGTCAGCGTGATTGAAGACACCGACAATAACGCCACGATTGGCATAGCCGAATTGCTCGGTGATATCAACATTCGGGTGTACCTGCCCGCTGATGCTGTTGCCGGAGATGCACTGAAGGTGACTATCGACGGTGCAGAATTCGTATCTGTTCTGGGGCCTGTCAACATCACAGCAGGCAGCGTCAATTTTGTTTCCACCGCCGTGAGTCATGGCAGCAGCGTAGCGGCTACCGCAATCGTCACTGATGTTGCTGGTAACGAATCGCTTCCTGGAAGCGATGCGGCGTTACTGGATCTGTTGGTGCCAGCCGTACCCGTGGTGAATTCGCTGATCAGTAACACCGGTACGCCCACTATCAGCGGCACGGTAAACCTTGCACCAGGCGAATCCATGACGGTGACATTGAACGGAAGTACGTATGTGGAAGGCGACGGTGCCTTGCAGATCCTGTCCGATGGACGCTGGATAGTGGCCGTACCGGTTACGGATGTGCTGCTAGAAGGTGTCTACGATCTCACAGTGACAGTTACAGACTTGGCGGGTAATTCGGCAACGGATACAAGCAGCAATGAGCTTATTGTTGATCTGGCATCGCCGGCCGTCCCCACGGTTAATGAGCTGCTGACAAATTCTTCCACGCCAACGATCACGGGTACCGCTACGTTGATGCCAGGAGAGACACTGAGTGTGACGATCCATGGCGTCACGTACACAGACGGAGACGGGCATCTCGTTGCAAACCCTGATGGAAGCTGGACGCTCACAATCCCGCAGCAGAATGAGCTCCCCGATGATACGTATCCAGTCACTGCTGTTGTTACAGACGCTGCCGGGAATTCAACATCAAGCCAGGTGCACCTGGTACAGATTGACACCACGTCACCGGATATCACGGTTGCCGATGTGCAAAGTTCAACCACATTCAGGCCGGTTGTTGGAGGTAGTGCCAGCTCGCCGGATGGGGCTGTCGTGCGTGTTACCGATGCGGATGGCAACCTTGTGTGTGAGGCCATTGTTGCAGGTGGTGCCTGGAGCTGCATTCCCGACCGCGATCTTCCAGAAGGCGATAGTGTGTTTACGGCCAGCTCAGTAGATGAAGCGGGCAACACGCAAGCTATTGATTTTCTCGTCAGTGTGTCCAGCGACTTTGACGCGGATGGTATTCCCAACCTTATTGAAGGTTTCGGAGACTCCGATGGCGATGGTGTCGTTGACAGTCTGGACCTGGACTCAGACAACGATGGGCTGCCGGACAGTCGTGAAGGCTCGCTGGATACCGATGGTGATGGCCTGGCAGACTATCTGGATCAAGACGCCGATAACGATGGCATTGCCGATACCGTGGAGGCGCTGGGGCGTGATGAGAATGGGGATTATCTGGTTGACCAATTTGTGGATACTGATCGCAATGGTCTGTCGGATCCGCTGCAATCAACACCATTGTTGGTACCGGATACTGATGGCGATGGCATTCCTGACTTTCAGGACATCGACAGCGATCAGGATGGTATTCCCGATATCGTTGAAACTCTGGGTAGCGATCTTGATGACGACGGACGCGTAGATGGCTTTTTAGATAATGACGTCAATGGTGTCGACGATGGTCTGCAGTTGATACGTGTGTCGCTACTGGATACTGACGGGGATGGGTTACCCGATTATCGTGATCTGGACAGTGACAATGATGGCATCATGGATCTTGTTGAAGTGGGTGGTATCGACAGGGATAACAACGGTATCGTGGATTCCGCTACCGATATCAACGGCAATGGTATCCCGGACAGTGTCGACGTTCTCATTACCCTGGGGCAGGATGTGGATGGGGATGGTATTGATGACATTGCTGATGCCAGCGTCAGCTTCGGCGACGACACCGACGGTGACGGTATCCTGGATGCGTATGATCCGGATATAGATGGTGATGGCAGAGCCGACACGGCAGTGCTGGACCTTATGCTGGGTGCCGCTGTGCCTGATACTGATCTCAATGGCACACCTAACTTCCAGCAAGCCATAGACGGTACCTTACGTACAGGCCTTTCGGGTCGTGGTGGATGTTCAATCAAGCCGGGTACATCCAATAGTATAGACCCCGTATTGTTGGTCATCACGTGTCTGGCCCTGCTCGGTCTGGCATCGCGGTCCCGCTACGCGCGAAGAAAACAACGTGCGTCACACGATGATACGAGTCGTGCCGAGCAGGCTGAACACGTTAGAGTTATCGTAGCGCTTGTCTTGCTGCTGGCGGCCTCCTTTGTCTCTGCCAATGGCTTGCAGCTTGGGCCCTATATCGGGATGGGTGTAGGGCAGTCGTTGTTGAAACCGGATGCCTCCGAGTTGTCTATTGAACTGGTGGATGAAACCGATAGGGCTTTCTCAGGTGTGTTGGGACTGGATCTGACCAAACGTATTGCGGTGGAGTTCGGGTTCGATGAGCTGGGGCGAGCGCGTCTCACCAATGATGTGTACGTGGACTATCAATCAGGTCATGCCAGTTTACTGGTTAGAGGGTTTAATGATGAACAGAGCCTTATTCATCACCGGGGAACCAGCCTGTATGGCAGGCTTGGATTGGGACGCATGGAAAACCGTGCGAATTTTCCGTACGTGCGTGAGCATGACGTGCACTTGATGTTCGGAGCGGGTGTGGAGTATGGATTCTCGAACGGGCTGTCCATCAGGGCTGATCTGACCACCTTTGATACAGACGCTCACAGAGCGGGTGTGTTTGTACTGTTCCGACCCAGATTCAGATCTGAACAACCCGAAGCGGTTGTCGCTGATCGTGATCCTTCACCTACGCCGCTGATGGTCACCCCGGAACCCGATATACCGGCTCCCGAGGTTCTGGCAGAGCGAAAGTATTTCGTCCTGTTCGATCAAAATTCTTCCATTGTCGACTTAGAGGCAAAAGTCACGGCAGTCAATGTGGCGGCGACGATGCGACTGAGGCCGGAACTGCAAGTCCTGTTGACGGGGTATGCCGATGTAACCGGCTCCGCTCACTACAACCGCTGGTTGGCTGATCGCCGGGTAAATCGTGTACGCAGTTTACTGGAGCTGCGGGGTGTGGACTCTGCACGCATTGATACGGCTGTGGTTGGTGAAACAGCGAAGTTCAGTTCGTCTGATCAGTCAGCCGAGCTTCGCTCTGACCGTCGTGTGCAGATCGAATGGGTAAAACCATAGCGGGCAGATTGACCGCTATTGCCTGTGTGTCAGCCACACTGTAGTCAGGTCAGTCGTTGGCGGTTATGCGGTGTTGAGAAATCGATGCTTGGGCCTTCCGGGACAACGCCACTGGGGTTGATAGTGTCGTGGCTCGCGTAGTAATGGCTCTTGATGTGTTGCATGTTCACCGTGTCAGCAACGCCGGGATGCTGGTAAAGATCCCTGACGTAGCCGGACAGGTTTGCGTAGTCGTCAATGCGACGAATATTGCATTTGAAGTGACCAACATACACAGGATCAAAACGCACCAGTGTGGTGAATAGTCTCCAATCGGCTTCGGTGATGGTGTTGCCTGTCAGATAGCGTTGTTCGGACAGGCGCTGATCCAGCCAGTCCAACGATTCAAACAACGGCTCGAGTGCCTCTACATACGCTTCTTGCGTGGTAGCAAACCCTGCCTTGTATACGCCGTTGTTTACCGTGTCGTACACGCGTTCGTTGATGGCGTCTATTTCCGAGCGTAGAGGTTCGGGGTAGTAGTCCCCTTCGATTGCGCCGATTTCGTCAAATGCTGTGTTGAACATGCGGATTATTTCCGGAGATTCGTTGGAGACGATGGTGTTGCGTTGCTTGTCCCACAACACAGGCACCGTGACGCGACCGGAGTAGTCCGGCATGGCAGTGGTGTACACCTGGTACATGTAATCCGCATGGTTCACCGTGTCCTTGACAACAGCATCGCCATCCTCGAATGTCCAACCATTGTCGGCCATGTACCAATGCACCACAGACACTGAAATCATGCTCTCCAATCCTTTGAGGGCTCGAAATATCATGGTGCGGTGAGCCCACGGACAGGCAAGAGACACGTAAAGATGATATCGGCCGGCCTCGGCTTTGAAACCACTCTCACCGCTAGGCCCTGCCGAACCGTCTGTGGTTACCCAGTGACGAAATTGCGGGGCCTTGCGCACGAAGCGTCCGCCTGTGGATTTCGTTTCGTACCACTGGTCGACCCATTGTCCGTCTTGAAGATATCCCATATTGATCCTAGTCAGGTGTGAAGAGCATTAGCCGTTTAAAGGCGTTGCTCAAATTCGTTACGCTGAACGTGATTCTACCAAGTGGCCACTGTTTGAGCAGATCATCTGCAAGGGAACATCTGTGAGCACCGCTGAGAATCAGACACTAGTGGTAAGCTACAGCAAAATGCCTGAACTGACGAATACTGATTATTAGCCATCAGCGATCCATGAAAGCGGCCGTGTGTAGCGAGCCTGGAGCCGATTTGATCATCAGGGAACTGCCTGTGCCCGAACCTGGTGCGGGTCAGTTGCTGGTGCAAATGGAGAGCTGTGGTGTTTGTCACTCAGATCTTCACTTGCGTGAAGGTGATGAGTCGCTTCCAGAGGAATGCTATCCGCTGGTGCTGGGCCACGAGGGGATTGGTCGTGTCGTTGAGCTGGGCGACGCAATTGATGATGCGTTCACGCTGGGTATGCGCGTGGGCTTGCCATGGATCTATTCAACCTGTGAAATTTGCCAACCTTGCCGTGATGCACATGAGACATTGTGCGAAGCACAGAAAGTGCGTGGGTTGCACGTGCACGGCGGTTTTGCCGAGTACGCGCTGGTCGATTCCCGTTTTGCAGTAGCGATACCAACCGCTCTGGATTCGCTACGGAGTGCACCGTTGCTATGTGCCGGATTGACGGCGTGGTCG
>CALLPU010000556.1 GCA_938016235.1 uncultured Granulosicoccus sp.
GCGCTGGCACATGCCGTAGCGGCAGCCAGCCTCCGATCGGCAACCACTGTCGATGCCGTAGAGAGTGTCGAACAGTGTCAGTTGTTAGCCGACCAACTCAAAAGTTTACGATCGACGCTGTCCCCTTGAATTCAGCAGTACGGTACTCAACTTAGTAGGTCTGGGCTAGTGTACTGTGACCTTCAAGGCATTCAAACAGCGAATCGTCAAGCGTTCTGCCACTAGGCGCTTACTCGCAGGCGTATTGAAATACTCCAAGAGTAAGCAACAACGGGGAAGAGCGCTTGACGGTTCGCCCTTCGGGAGAGCCCCAGTTGGCGCTCCACTGCGTTGCAGTTCTTGCCAATGCATCAGCATTGCCTGTGAACTGCGCCTTGTTGAGCACCAACTGGGGCTCTCTGTTTGAACGCTTTGAAGGTCACAGTACACTAGGGTCTTGCCTCTGCCTGAACTGAAAGAAAGACCAGCTTGGGTGTGAGTATCTGGGTAAACCCGTAGGTCAGCTCCGCATCAATACTGAGGCTGTCCCCGGCAGAGATGGTGAATTCCTGTTTCCCGTAACAGTACTTGGCCGAGCCTTTGATCACGTGGATGAATACCACGCCATGACCCACGTAGCGAGGTGACTCGCATTCCTGTGGTGTGACGGTGATCATATGCGCCTCGAAGTGCAGGTCGCGACGACGATGGGATGCAAGGTTGACGTAGTGATGAATATGTTCGCCAACCAGCCGTGTTGAGCTCAAGCCAGCGCCCTTCTTGACATGTGTGATGTCTGTACGTTCGGAGACAATGTCACGAAACAGACTCACCAGAGTGACACCCAGGGCATCGCTCAAGGCTGTCATTGTCGATATGGATGGCGACACCTGATCGTTTTCAATACGACTGATCATGGCTGCCGAGACACCCGAGAGCTCTGACAGATGGCGCGCTGAAATGCCACGAGCCTCACGCAGATCCCTCAACGCCGAACCAATCGCCTGATCGTTAGCGCTGCTATCCGAGGTGTCTGTTGTTTTAGAGTCGCTCAGGGTTTTCATGAACTGGCATTCGTCGTGTCTTGCTGACGATAGGCGAAGGCCTTTGCAAAACGCCACAGCAGATAGTCACCACAGGTGGTGCGCGAATGTTCGGGTGCCGCATCCGCTCCCATGGTGTGAGCCGGATCGATAACGGTTTCCGGGTTCGGGTCGAAGGCCAGGACCAGTGACAAACGCTCACGCCCTGAACTGTTGACTACCCGGTGTGGTGTTGACTTGTAAGCCCCTCCGGTCCAGCGTGATAACAGGTCACCCACATTAACAACCAGTGTGCCCTCAATCGGTGGCGCTTCTATCCAGTCACCGTGAACGTCTTGTACCTGCAGCCCGCCGGTTGAGTCCTGACACAAGACCGTCAGCACACCAAAGTCCGTGTGCGGTGCCACCCCAAACTGATCCTTGCCACAGTGTTCGTCCTGTGCCGGGTAGTAAACGAAGGAGGCGCGGCTCAGCGGACGATCAGCTGAGCGCAGAAAGAAGTCCTCTTCCAGTTTCAGCCCCAGGGCAAAACCACGCATCAGCTCGTGCGCGACACGATGCGCAGAGTCGAAATAGGCTAGGGCTGCAGGCCGCAGTTGTGGAACCCAGTCTGGCCACTGATTATTTCCACGCAGCGCATGATCTTCCACAGTGTGACCCGAAGCGTCCTGCTCACCCCAGATAAAACTCTCTTTCAGATCGACTTTAGCCCCATCGTGCATTTTGGATGCACCGGGTTTGAGCCAGCCTCGATGTTGTCGGGAGACGAGAATGTCAGCCTTTTGCGCCTCTGACGAACGGAAGAATTCATACGCAGCGGACCTGGCGTCCTGCATTTGCCGATCGGGGATACCGTGGCCCTTGATGTAAATGAAGCCTAACCCCTGACTGGCGGCATGCAAGGCGTCGGCAACGTTCTGGCGATCTGGACCTGCGCTTAGCGGGGCAAGGTCTATGACCGGAATGGCATCCGGGTTCATCGACCGGGCAGAGGCGTACGGCATTGTAGTAACTCAAAGGATGTGCTGATTGCAGTTTAAGCACATAATTCACTGGCAATCAATACGTGTCTGCCAGAAAATTGCCCTCAGCCGAGTTTCACCGCATGGACGTGATCTGAGAAAGCCGGATCGTTCATCAATTGCTGGCAGCGCTCAAATCGTTCTGTGGCGTACGCCCAGAAATCCTGTGCCGGGTTGTTATCGGCGTGTTGTATTAATCCCCACAAGGTCCATAGCAAATCGCACATGGCCTTGTAGATTTCCACCCGACCATGCTGGGCTGCAGTCGGCGTTCCGCCAAAATACGCGTGCATCAATTCTGCCTGCTGCTCAGAATCCAGGCCTGCTTCCACGGCCAGGTCGCCAACGTCCCAGAGCGGATCATTCATGCCCGAATATTCCCAATCCACAATCCACATCTGATTACCGTCATCCAGAAAATTTTCGCATAAGGGATCGCAATGACACGGCGTCAGGGTGGCAGGGGATGCCGCCAGGGCTGCCTTGACCGGTGCAGCGGCTGCAACGATCTCATGGTATCCCTCCGGCAGTGTGGCTTGTTTGGCACTGAGGAGTTCAAGGTATTCGTCGATCATGGCGAACAGCTCAAAATGAAACTGAAATGTTTGCCCGGATGTGTGCAGTCTGGCCAGCGCATGTCCGGCTCTGGCTGCGGATCCTGATCGCGTTTCGAACAAGGCAGGCGTCATGGTTTCGATACCTTGTATCGCTTCACTGATCATCAGGCCAGTTGCCGGGTCTGTATACAAGACCTTGGCTGACACGCCAGCTTCATAGGCCGCTGACGCATTGTGCGCTTCGATGGCGCGATCGATGTATTCTTCGGTGCCGGCTCCGGCAATTCTGACGACAATGCTGCGACCGTGCACATCCACGCGGTGTACAAGATTGGTCAGCCCTCCGAGTCTTGTTAGCGTGCAATCTTCAGCCCGAACGGACTCGAAACCTGGCGCTTGTTTAAGCGCTGCAACTACCACACTCTGGTTGTCATTCATGGATCACCTCGTGTTTAGTGGGTCGAAATGTCTGTTACCGAATAAACCGCACAACCCGCTAGCTTTTCAACCGAACATTCGTTGGATCATATAAAGGGCCCTCTACTCGGGTAATCGGGTAGTGGTCGCCAAACACTTCCACGCTGAAGGCGGTCTCGTTGTACAGTGATGCGGGCAGATACCCCATGATGATCATCTTGCTAACACTGTATCCGTAAGCCTGAGATGTGACGAGCGATACCGTCTGTTCTTCATGCAATAACGTTTCGCCACCGTGCAGGGGCAGCTTTTCATCGCACACGAATGTGCAGAGTTTGCGTTGCAGTGGAGCTTGGTGTTGTCGAATCAGGGCCTGTTTTCCAACAAAGTGCGCGTGCACATCCAGATGCACACGAAATCCGAGGCCTGCCTCGTAAGGTGAATAGTCTGGTGAGATATCGCCAGACCAGTAGACGTAGCCTTTTTCCATACGCAGGCTCTCTATTGCCCGATAGCCCACATCACAGATCCCCAGATCCTTTCCGGCCTGGCGCAGCGTTTCATACACGTGGGCTGTGTATTCGGTGGGTATATGCAGCTCCCACCCCAGCTCTCCCACAAACCCGATGCGCAGGGCCCGCACAGTCGCTGCACCAACGGTGATGTTGCGAGCCTGGGCAAATGGATGAGCAGGAGCCGACACATCCGATTCACTGGCCCGCTGCAACACCTTGCGTGACTGGGGGCCGCACACGGTAATGACCGCGTAGGCCGACGTCATATCCAGCAGATGTACGGAGCCATCCGTGGGCAGTTGTTGCCTGATCCAGTGACTGTCACGCGTACCGAAGCCCGCGCCGGTCACGACGTAGAAGTGATCTTCTGCCAGGCGGGTAATCGTCAGGTCAGCTTCTATTCCGCCTCGATCGTTGCACAGCTGGGCGTACATGATTGAGCCGACGGGTTTGTCGATATCGCACGCTGCCAGCTGTTGCAAGGCGCTCATGGCGCCGGTCCCCAGCAACTCGAACTTGGAAAAACTCGATTGGTCAATCAGTGCGACGCGTTGCCGCACCGCGGCGTGCTCGACAGCTGCGAATTGATGCCAGCCGGGTTCAAGAAAATCCAGCTGGTCTATGGCATCCACGCCCTCAGGCGCAAACCACAGGGGTCGCTCCCATCCGTTCTTGGAGCCGTAGACCGCGCCATGCGATGCGAGGATTTCGTACAAGGGTGATCGTCGCAGCGCGCGTGCGCTTTGTGCTTCCTGGCCTGGGTAGCGCATCTTGTAATGGTGCGAGTAATGCTCAACCGCCCGTGGATACATGAACGTGCGCGTACCGTGATGCGCACTGAATCGACGCACGTCCAGTGGCCACAAATCCAGCGGCGGCTGGCCCTCAAGCACCCAATGAGCAATCATTTCACCAGCACCGCCACCGGCGGCGATACCGTAGAGAAACCCGGTAGCCAGCATAAGGTTATCCAACCCCGGAACCCAACCCATCACGAAGTCGCCATCGGCAGAATACGGGATCGGGCCATTGATCACACTGCGGATGCCCACGTCAGCCACGACAGGTGTCACCAGCGCGGCCAGTTCCGCCAACGGAGAAAACCGATCCAGATTATCCGGTAAGAGTTGTCGGGCGAATTCGCCAGGAATACCGTTTTCACCAAACGGCACTGTGCCTTCTTCATACCCGCCGATGACCAGCCGACCGCCTGCGTCAGGCTTGTAGTAAACCAGTCTTTCAGGGTCGCGTAGTTGCGGTAGAGATTTGACGGTCTCTGGGTCTGGCAGTGGTTCTGTCACGATGTACTGATGTTCCACTGCGCAGGCCGGAATCTTGAGGCCGAGTTTTGCACCCAGTTCACGGCTCCACATACCGGTTGCGAGGATGATGTTGTCTGCCTCGTACACGCCTTGTGTTGTATGAACCCGGGTTATGCGACCACCGCTGACAGTAAAGTCGATGACCTTGACGTTCTGGCGAATATCGACTCCCCGCATTCGTGCCCCGGCTGCAATCGCCTGGCACAAACTGGCAGGATCAACGTGCCCGTCAGAGGGAATGAATGCCGCTCCATGCAGAGAACTTGCATCAATATAGGGAAACAGTGCTTTGGCTTCTTCAGCACTCACCATGTGCATTTCAAGATCGAAACTGCGGGCCATTGTGGTAAGTCGCTTGGCCTCCAGCAAACGCTCTCGCGTAGCTGCCAGTCGTAAACTACCGACTTTTTTCCAGTCGAACGCCATGCCTGTTTCTGCTTCGAGCCGGTCATACAGCTCCACAGAGCGTTTCAGCATGCGAGTGGTGTTTCGAGATCCACGCAGTTGGCCGACCATGCCCGCAGCGTGCCACGTGGCGCCTTCGGTAAGCATGGTTTTTTCGAGCAGAACGATGTCTTTCTCACCGCTGGCTGCCAGGTGGTAAGCGGTTGAGCAACCGATGATGCCACCGCCGATAACAAGATGCTTGCCTGAGTGCTGAACCATGGGATGGACTGTTGTATGTACCTTCAAGCAATGCTGGGTGTGTGGCTGAGGACCAGATCGATATCATGGCGACTAAGCATGTGCTGTATGGGGCGTGAAGGGCTCTTGTTCGTGACGACAATATCGAAGGCGTCAGGCTCTGCCACACAAATAGGTGCTCGACGACCGAACTTGCCGTGATCACCTGCAATAATGGTGGTTTGTGCACGAGACATGGCCTCACGTGATACCGCTGCTTCCTGCATGTCATGCAGCATGAAACCACTGTCTGAATTGATGGCACCCACCGACAGCACAGCGTATTGTGTATTGAACTGATGGATGAAATCGATGACGCCGTTGCCGAAACTGCCGCCGTCGTGATCACGCAACTCACCACCTGCGAAAAATATCCGATTGCCATTGCGGCTGACCAGCGTATGCGCAGCGGCTACTGAGTTGGTGACGACGACCAGTTCGTGGTGCTTTTGCAAGGCCATCGCCACATAGGCAGTGGTTGATCCGATATCCAGAAAAAGAGAGTCGCCATCACTGATCATGTCTGCAACACACGCGGCGATGGCCCGTTTGGCCTCCGGTCGAACACTCATGCGAGTTTGAAAGGGCGCCTCGTTCTGAGCGTCTATCAGTTGAACTCCACCGTGCACCTTGCGCACTCGTCCGTTACTTTCAAGCACACGAATGTTGCGGCGCACGGTTTGTTCAGTCACGCCAATGCGTTCTGCCAGAAACCTGATTCTGCAAGACCCACCCGATAGACGCAGTTGGTCAAGTATTTCCAGCTCACGGTGTGTGCTGTTAACTTGAAGCGAATCATTCAT
>CALLPU010000557.1 GCA_938016235.1 uncultured Granulosicoccus sp.
CTGGTAGCTGTTGATCCAGTGAAACAAACGCCGCCGATTCCAGGGTCCGAGGTGAGTCTTGCGCCCACTGATTGTCCAGAACCTGGTAGCAGCTGAAGTGCTGTTGACGGTATTCCGGCCTCCAGTAACAGGGTGACTGCCTGGGCTGCCACGAGCGGTGTCTGCTCTGCAGGTTTTGCCAGTACGGTATTGCCAGCTGCCAGTGCACCAGCAATCTGCCCTGTGAAAATTGCCAGCGGAAAGTTCCAGGGACTGACGCACACAACCACACCGTGTGCAGTGTTTTCCTCATTTGCGCGCGCTTGCCGCTTTTGCTCGTGATCGCAACTGACGGCCGCATAATAGCGAAGGAAATCTACCGCTTCACGAACTTCCGAAATAGCGTCGTTAAGTGTTTTACCTGCCTCACGGCAGAGCACCGCACAGAACTGTGCCATGTGGGCTTCGTAAGCGTCGGCAGCGTCGTTGAGATAGCCTGCTCGGGTTGTTGCCGGTGTTGAATACCAGCTGGATGCATACTGTTTGGCAACAGCGATGGCGTGTTCGATATCATCGGCGGTAGCTTCACGAACATGGCCAATGAGATCGGATGCATCGTTCGGCGAATATACCGGTACATCCGGTGGCAAGACGGCCCGATCATGCAACAGGGGTGCGGCTGACCATTGCGTTTGAACAAAGGCTTCACGCTCGTTGAGCAACGGTTCGACCGATGCGGGGTCATTGATCCTGAAGCCTTTCGAATTGGCTCGTTGAGGTTGATAGATATCCAGCGGATGAGCAATGGCGGGGTGCACAATGGACGATGCGTTGCGTACCTCTCGCACGGGGCATCGGGCGACAGTCTCTGGTGCTATACGATGATCCACGATTTGATTGACGAAGGAACTGTTGGCACCGTTTTCCAGCAAGCGTCTCACCAGGTAGGCCAGCAAGTCGCGATGGGCACCTACCGGGGCATAGATTCGACAGCGTGTTTGATGTTGCTGATGGACGCGTTCATGCAGTGATTCCCCCATGCCGTGCAAACGCTGAAACTCGTAGCTGTGCGTGTCGTTACCCGCCATACGGAGTATGGCGCAGACACTGTGAGCATTGTGCGTGGCAAATTGCGGGTAGATGTATTCTCGATTCGCGAGCAGTCGTTCTGCACAGCAAAGATAGCTGACATCCGTGCTGCTCTTTCGCGTGAACACGGGAAAGGAAGCCAGTCCGAGCTCCTGTGCCTGTTTGATTTCACTGTCCCAATATGCCCCCTTGACCAGACGCACCATGATCTTTCGATCCGCCAGACGCGTGGCGGCCAGTAGCCAGTCAATAACCGGTAAAGCACGTCGACTATAGGCCTGGACGACGACGCCAAGACCGTCCCAGCCGGCTAGAGCAGGATCTTGCAATAACGCATCGATAACGTCGAGAGACAGGTCGAGTCGGTCGGCTTCCTCAGCGTCGATATTGAAGCCGATACCTGCCTGTGCAGCTTGCCTTGCCAGTGATGAGACGATGGGCAACAACTCGCTCATGACCTGCTGGCGGTGGCTATATTCGTAACGAGGGTGCAACGCCGAAAGCTTCACGGAAATGCCCGGTTTTTCCCGGATGCTATTTCCCGATACGTGCGACAGATGTTCAATCGCATCGGCATAAGCCCGGGTGTAGCGTTGGGCATCGTCAAAGGTATGGGCAGCTTCTCCGAGCATGTCGTAAGAATAGGTGTAGCCCTTCTGTTCCAATGCTCTGGCGTGTTCGATAGCCTGCTGTATGTTCTGCCCGAGCACGAATTGACGACCCAGCAGCTTCATGGATTGGCCCACGGCGGTACGCACCACCGGCTCACCCACACGCTTTAACAACGCCGTCAATGATCGTGTGGGCTGTTCGGAATCATCCAGCAAGCGGCCAGTCAATAGCAGTGCCCATGTCGATGCGTTCACCAGGGGTGAACTGGATTGACCCAGATGCGCCGCCCAGTCAGAACTCTCCAGTTTGTCGGCAATCAGCTCATCGATAGTGGCAGCGTCGGGAACGCGCAGCAGTGCCTCTGCCAGACACATGAGCCCAACGCCTTCCGGCGTAGACAATCCGTATTCCGACAGGAAGCTCTCCATCATGGTGGGCTTGTTGTGCTCACGCAGCAGGCTTACCAGATCAGCGGCATCGGACTGAATGAGATCCAACGAGGCATCTGACAGGCTCAATTGTCCCATCAGCAGGTTGACGACCTCTGGTTCCTGCATCACGTAGCGGGCACGAAGCTGTGCACGCAAATCGTCCAGTTCGTACTGTGCGGTCTGAACGGAGGAGTGCGGGGCGATGGCGGAGTGCGTAGAATTCATCCCGGCTGGTGACCTCAGTTGTCTGTAGCAGAATAGGGTTCAGTAGTCGAGTATGCTTGGGTTGTTGCGGATTATTCGGCTGATTTGCGGTTTGCCGAGGAGAATTCGGCTGAAATTACGCGTGCAAAGGCGTGGATGTTCGTGTCAATGTGTCAGCGGAAGCGGGTTGCGAAGAACTCGTTATAAACAATTAAAGTGTGGGTTGTTGCGTGTATCAGCGCAGAGTTATGAAAATCTTGTACTTGGCTGTTCACAGACATCGGGGGTGGGGCGCAGAGCACTGGTTGTCGCGTGCTTTTGAGCGTCTCGGCTGTTCTGTCGAACGGTTCGACTATCGTCAAAAGCGCAGGCAGTTCATGCCCTGGTGGCTGATAGCCCGTCAGTTGCACCAGTTACAGGACACTTTCAAGCCCGACATCGTTCTGCTGCAGCGGGCAGAAAAAATGCCGGCCACTGTTCCTGCGTTGTTCCCCATGCCCGTCGTTTTCTGGAGCACTGAGCAACTGGTGCGCAGACGTGACGTTGATCAGCTGCTGGTGGCTGATACTCACTTCGCGTGGGTCTATGTCCATACATACACCTGTGCAGACTACGTAAAGCAGCATTTTCCGGCACTGGCACCCAAGGTCTCGGTGATGCATAACGCCACCGGTATGGAAACCTTGAGCGATGAGCAAGAGCGACCGCGTCTAGCGGTATTCAATCGAAATTTGTCTGCGCGTAGAAAACGCTGGCTCTCAGCGTGTGACGATCTGGTCGATGTCGTGGAAGGTCAGTTTGGTGAACCGTACTTTCGAACCTTGAGCACTTCTCGCATAGCAGTGAACATACATTTTTCTGATGAGTGTCTCGATGACTTTGAAACGGGTATTTACGAGGCACTGGCCAGCGGATGTGCGGTCATCAGCGAGGGGCTCGATTCTCGAACCGTGCAGGATCTGGCCATGCAGGATGCCGTGCTGCAAGTGGGTTCACCTGAAGAAATGCGCACTGCCATTGAGTATTTGCGAGACAACCCGCCGGAGCTGCAACGAAGAGTGGAAGCCGGTAAGCAGGCTATCAGAGCGAATCTGTGGGATGCACGAGCCACACAGATGATTGAAAAGTTCGAGCAGCTGGTTAACCCGTAATGCCGTCCGGAAAAAACAGGGATCAGGTGTCGTGCTGCGTATCACGCGTGGTTTTGCCCGTAAACATGTAGCCTGCCCCGCGAACGGTCTTTATCCACTCAAATCCATCTTCGAGTTCTATTTTCTTACGTAACTGGGCGACGTGATTATCGACGAGGCGATCGCTGGGGTGCCAGTCACGCCCGGTGAGCCGCTCCATCAAATGCTCTCTTGACAATACCCGTTGAGGGCTGGATACAAATATTTCCAGCAAGTCGTACTCGGTAGTGGTGAGGTTGATCAGCTCCTGGTCAGTATCAAGCAGCTCTCGCCGGGCCGGAATCAATACCCAATCACCAAAGCGCAGCACTTCGATCGGTTCGCTCATGGTCTCTACAGACCGCTTTTCCAGCGTACCGGGACCTGGAGACATGCGTGATCGACGCAGCACGGATCGTACGCGGGCGATAAGTTCTCGAATGAGAAACGGCTTGGTAATGTAATCATCGGCCCCGAGCTCCAGCCCAAGCACCGTATCGATCAGGTCGACCCTTCCAGTCACTAGAATTATGGGAATCTCACTTAGCTTCCGAATGTCCCGCACCAGGTCGAGTCCATTTTCTTTGTCCAGCAACACATCCATGGTAATGAGATCGACACGAAATTCGTCCAGCTGCCGGTAGACGTCTTCGCTGGTGCCTGCTTCAAGCACACTAAACCCTTCCGCTTGCAGGGACGAGCGGAGCAGATCCCGAATACGTGGATCATCGTCAACGACCAGAACGGTGGCCGGATTATTCACTCTGGAATGAGATGGCACGTCAATCCTGTGGCGTGTATCGCCAGAACCTGCCAAATCATAACGGTGTTGGTATAAGGCATCCAGCGTTCAATGCTCAAGAAATAGTAGTTGTCAATACGTGATAATACGCGTTCACTCCGTAAACGGAATTTATTTGCATATTTTCCAACTGTTCATTACGTTTCTCTGACTCTACGCCGACAAAACTCGGTCAATAGTCAGTCTAATGTTTACATTTGCCATTGATACTAGGTCTCATCAGAAATTGATCTTACCGCCAGAGGTCTTCAACAGCTGAAGACGGTGTGCTGCGTTGTACGGTGAGCAAATCAGCGGCATTGACTGAGACCTTCGAGATGATCAACACACATTCCAGCCAATCGGTACTTGTAGAAACTGATCCATCCGTAATCCGTGCTGAGCTCGCTCGTCTGCTCAGTGAGCGCCGATTTTCCGGTGCGCCGCAGATGTCAGCGTTTTTACGTTATATCGTGCAGGAAACGCTGGATGGGAACGCCGACAGGATAAAGGCGTTTTCGGTCGGTGTGGATGCGTTGGGCAAGCCCGACACATTCGATGCACAGACGGACCCCTCGGTTCGGGTGCTGGCCCTGCGTCTGCGTAAAACGCTGGCAGCGATCTATGAGGACACTAGCGGTTGTCTGGCCATCATAGATCTGAAGGTTGGCACGTACGTTCCAACGTTCTACAAACCTGTCATGGCCAGACCATCACCGGTACCAGACACGGTTAAGGCAGGTGAGTCAGCGGTGGTGACACCTATCGCCAAGCAGCCAGCAGTCGAGACCCGTCGACGAGTTACTTCGAACACGGCATCAGCGCCGCAGGACTGTTCTGTACTGGTAGCCACCGGTGAAGCACGCAACCAGGACATCGAGTCTGATGTCGGCAGGGCGTCGGCGCAAGCCAGTTCTGCCGGTGGCTCGTCTGCTCGACGCACCTTGCAGCACACGGCAACCATGGTGGCAGACGACGCAGGCGCATTCACTAAGTGGGTATACGCTGCTGCGGCGATTTTGCTGATAGCTGCCTGGCAGATCGCGGCAAGCAAGTCTGACGTTCAGGCAGGCACACATGGCAACGCCGGGAAAATCGTTGTTGCGCACTCCACCGCTGGCGAGAGTGCTGGTTTGGATATACAACCAGCCTTGCCGCTGCGTCCCACCATAGTAGTGCGCGGTAGCAGCGGTGCGCTGGATGTCGAACGTAAGATCCTGTTGATGCTGACATCCAATTTTATGCAGGCCGGTACCGTGAATGTCATAAAGCAAAGCGATGCAAAATCAGCACGAGCATTTCGGCCTGGAGAATATCAGCTCTATTTGAACGGCTACAGTGTGGAAGACGAGGTACGAGTAGACACACAGATCGTCCGCTTGTCGGACGGGCAGATGCTGTTTGCAAAGACGGTGGTACTGGAAGACGCAGGTTTTGAGTTCTCTGCGCAAGATCTTGGCAATATCGAGAGTCTAGCGTCAGGTATTGCCAGCGTGCAGGGTCCGGTGTACGAGGATTACTGCACACGATACGCAAATGATTCACTTGGCGATTGCTCT